>JADZBR010000175.1 GCA_020852035.1 Caulobacteraceae bacterium | reverse complement strand
TTCAACTGCGTGGAGGAGGTGGCGCAGGAGAAGATCGAGGGCGCCTTTCCGACCCGCCGCTTCATCATGGGCCGCACCGCCAACCTCAGCCGCGTAGCCAAGGCGCAGATGGACCAGGGGCGCCAGCGCTGCGAAGGCTATGTGCGCTGTCACCACGGCTGCCCGCTGGGCGCCTATTTCTCCTCACTCGCCGCGACCCTGCCCACCGCCCGGGCGACCGGCAATCTGACGGTGCTCACCGACACCATCGTCGAGAGCGTCACCTATGACGCGGGGCGCAACCGGGCCACGGGCGTGCGCGCCATCAACCGCCTGACCAAAGAGCGCGTGACCTATGAAGCACGCCTGGTGTTCCTCAACGCCTCGGCGATCAACACCGCCGCGCTGCTCCTGAACTCGCGGTCGGACGCCTTCCCGCGCGGCCTGGCCAACGGCAGCGACCAGGTCGGCCGCAACCTCATGGACCACGTCAGCTGCAAGCAGGTCGCCGGAACCTATCCCGGCTTCAGCGACCAGCCCTGGCAGGCCGACCGGCCCACCGGCATCTACATCCCGCGCTATTCGGGGATCACCGAGACCGACAAGCCTTACCTGCGCGGGTTCGGCATGCAGGGCGCGGCGAGGAAGATGAGGCGACCGGGCGGCGAACTCGACGACACCGGCCGGCCCAAGCGGGTCTGGGTGATGTCGCTGGGGCCGTTCGGCGAGGTGCTGCCGAACCCGGACAACCGCGTCACCCTGACCCCCGCTCGCGTCGATTCCTGGGGCATCCCGCTGCCGGTGATCGACGCGGCGCACGGCGAGAACGAGCGGGTGATGATGCGCGAAGCGGCCCGCGACGCGGCCGAGATGCTGGCCGCGATGGGCTGTGTCGACATCACGCCGTGGGAGGAGGCGGGCGCCTATCTGACCCCGCCGGGCGACCGTATCCACGAGATGGGCACCGCGCGCATGGGCCGCGATCCGGCGACCTCGGTGTTCAACGGCTGGGGCCAGGCGCACGAGGTCCCCAATCTCTTCGCCTCCGACGGCGCGGTGATGACCTCCAGCGCCTCGATGAACCCCTCGCTGACCTACATGGCGCTCTCGGCGCGCACCGCGAACCATGCGGCCGATCTGCTCGAACAGGGAGTCCTCTAGATGAAACCCGTCGGTCTTCAGCTCTACACCCTGCGCCGTCCGTTCGGCGAAGACCCCGTCGGCACGCTCGAGCGGATCAAGCAGACCGGCTACGACGAGGTCGAGTTCGCCGCCCCCCTGGACATGGATTTCGCGCCGCTCGCCGCACGCATGCGCGAGATCGATCTCGACTGCCCCTCGGTGCATGTGGGGCTGGCCGAGATCACCGAGCGGCCCGCGCGCGTGTTCGAGGTCGCCAGGACGCTCGGCTGCCGGTTCATCGTGCTGCCCTATGTCGATCCGAAGGAGGCCGACTGGCGCGCCGTGGTCGGCCAGCTCGACGCCTTCGCCGGTCGCGCCCGGGACGAGGGTTTCCGCTTCGCCTACCACCACCACCACTTCGAGTTCGACAACTCGCGGGGCTTTCGCCCGTTCGATGTGCTGGTCGGCGAATCCGACCCCGCGCTGGTTTTCTTCGAGCTCGACGTCTTCTGGCTGAAGACCGGCGGCGAGGAGCCGAAGGCGATGATCGAAAAGCTTGGAAGCCGCGTGAAGCTGCTGCACCTCAAGGACATGACCGCGGAGGGGAACATGACCGACGTCGGCGCCGGCGTGCTCGATTTCCCGGGGATGGTCGCCGCCGGCCGCGCCGTCGGGGTCGAGCATTTCTTCGTCGAACACGATGTCCCGCCAAAGCCCTATTGGCCGAGCGTGGAAGCCAGCGCGCGCTACCTCGGTGCGCTGGCTTAGCGCCGACGCGCCTGCCTTCCCTTGGCTGAACCTACCGTCCGCCGAAGGTTCGCTGAACGTTGACGCCGACATAGCGCCCGCTGCGCAGCACGCGCTCTTCCCGGTAGCGGAGGTCGTCGCTTCCGCGCAGACCGGCATAGATGGACCGGCTCCGCACGGCGGGGCTGTCGGTCAGGTTCTTGCCGAACACCCTGACCGTCCAGCGCCCGTCGGGCTTGTATTCGACGAAGGCGTCCAGGCGACCGGCGAGGCGGTCGCGCTGCACCTCGTGGATATTGAACTCGCTCTCCACCGTCCGGAACGCATAGTTGACGCCCCAGCGCAGGTGCAGGGCGGGCAGATCGTGGGTCAACGACGCCGTCGCCTCGACCGGTGCATCGCCTGAGATGCGGCGCTTCACACCGGTCTGGGGATCGGTCACGCGGCTGCGGCGGAACAGGCCCGATCCGGTGATCGTCACGCCTGCAAGCCCCAGCCCATCGAGCGGCAGGTTCGCGTCGATCTGGATTTCCCTGCGGCTGCCGTCGCCGATATTGCCCACGGAGTCGAAAACCCCCTCGGGCGAGACGACGGCGACGCCATCGACGACATCGCTCACCCATTCATGCCGCCCTGTGAGGACCACAGAGCCGGCGCCGACCTGATGCTCCCACGTCAGTTCCGCGCGCCAAAGGCTGTCGGGCTCCAGGTCGCGGTTGCCGGCGGTGACGACGCCGCTCGTCAGCGAGGTCGCGCTGACGAAGTCGGCGAAGTCGAGCTGGCGGACCTCGCGTTCGACAAGCACCCGCAGCCGGTCGCGCGGCGACGCCGCATAGGTGGCCAGCAGGCGGGGCTTCCAATAGGAGAGCGACTTGACCAATGCGCTGTCGCCGCTTTGCGCCAGACGTGAAGCTTCCAGGCGCAGGCCGGTTTCGATGGTCAGAGCCGGGGACAGGGTCCAGGTTCCATTGGCGAACAGCTCCCCCCGCTTTTCCTCCACGCGCACATCGGCGGCCGGCAGCGGAACGGCCGCGCCGTCCCGGGTCAGCGCCACGTGGCTGTCGAGCGTGTTGATCGCGCCTTCCGCCGCAAGCTCGATCGACAGCAGCGCTCCCTTGCGGCGGAACACGCCGCGCAGGATCGTCTCGGCGGCGTCGGCGGCGGCGTGGTTGATCTCGCTGCTCTCGTCGTCGCGCGAGGTTTCGGTCCCGCGGTCGCGCGTGTCGCGCCGGATCGCCAGCAGCTCGATCCGGCCGCCGGCGGCGATGCCCCGGTCCCAGCGCACCTCGCCCTCGGTCGCGCGGGAATGATTGCGCTCGGTGCCGAGGATCAGGGCGTCGGCGGGGTAGAAGATGTCGTGTTCGATATCCGCGAACATGCGGCTGTCCTTGAACAGCCCGCTGGCCCGGAACGACCCGCCGGCGAGCGGCTGGCTGTAGGCGCCGGACAGGTCCGTGTAGCTCGTGCCCTCCGGCTGCTGGTAGTCGGTGAGCCGCAGGGGCGATCCGTCGGGCGCATAGCGGTCGCGCGAACCGAAGCCGTGCTGATCATCGATCTCGCGATAGCGCGCGCCCTGCAGATCGAGGGTCCGCCCGCCCCATTGGAGATTGAGTTCGCCCGCGATGCGCAGAGCGTCGTAGCCGTGGCGCAGGTTCGCATATTCGCCTTCGATCCGGCCCGAAAGACGGCTGGTGCGCTTGCGAACGACGTTGGCGAGCACCGCATGGCCCTGCATGTCGTATCCCGCCGCGCTGCTGCGGATCAGTTCGACGCGGTCGACGGAGTCGGCCGGGATGCGCTTCAGCAGCGTGGCCAGGGTGTCCTGCTTGCTCGCGGGGCGCCGGCCGTCGATCAGGACATTGCCGCCGGAGCCCGAATAGCCGCGCAGCTCGGCGTCGCCTTCCTGAAGGCGGAAACCCGGCGCGAGTTGGATCATGTCATAAGCCGAGGCCGGCTGGGATCGCGCAAAGAACCCGGCGTCGAAGCTGCTGACCGCCTCGGACGGCGCCGACTGCGCGAACGCCGGCGCGCTGACGGCGGCGAGCAGCGAGGCCATGACGACGGACGAGGCGATGCGCGAACAGCCGGACAAGATAGACCCCCTTGGATATCCATTGGGGCCGAGTTCTAGGAGAGGGTCGCTGACGCCAGACTCACGCTCGCCGTCAGCGGCGCGTCCGCCAGCTGACGACACCCGGCGCGCGGGGCTGGGGGGCGAGTTGTCCGACCGGCCAGGTCAGGCAGGCTTCGAGGCCGCCCAGGCCGGAGCGATCGAGGGCGATGGCGCCGCCGGTCGCCTGCATGAGATCGCCGACGATGGCCAGGCCGAGGCCATGACCCGGGCCCGCCTCGTCGAGCCGGGCGCCCCGCGCCATCACCGCTTGGGACGACTCCCGGCCCAGGCCGGGGCCGTCGTCCTCGATCCATAGCCGGCTTTCGCCGGCGGCCATCCCGCCCCGTATGCGAACCCGATGGCGCGCGTGACGGGCGGCGTTCTCGACCAGCGCGCCGAGCAGCTCGGTCAAATCCTCGCCCGCGACCGGAACGGCGACGTCGTCAGGTATGTCGACCTCGAAGATCAGCCGCTCGCCGAGCTCGGTCCGCTCGATCACGGCGATGACGTTCTCGATCAGCGTCTCGATGTCGGCGGCGAAGCTCCGGCCCGCTTCGCGCGCCGCCGCCGCGCGCGTGCGGGCCAGTTCGGCCTCCAGCGTCGCACGCATCGCCGCGAGCGCCCGGTCGAGGCCGTCCGCCGCTTCCAGCGCGCCCTGTTCGCGCGCCCTGCGGCTCTGCGCCGCCAAGGCGGCCAGCGGCGTCTTCAGGCTGTGGGCGAGATCGCCGGCGCGCTTGCGGGCGCGGCCAAGGTCGGCCTCGCGGGCGTCGGCGAGCGCGTTGATGGCGTCGGCCAGCGGCGCGATCTCGCGCGGGTGGCCGGCGGGCAGGCGGGCGGCCGGATCGCCCCTCAGCGCTCCGATCTGGCGGCGCACCGCCGCCAGCGGGCGCAAGCCGAGGGAGACCTGCAGGTGGGCCGCGATCAGCAGGAAGAGCCACAGCAGCCCGAGCGACAGCGCGATCTCGCGGTTGAACTCGCGCCGCGCCGCATGGAGGTAGGCGTCGTCGGTCGCGACCTGCACCAGCACCGGCTCCGAGGCGTGTTCAGGGGTGATCGGGCGTTCCGCCATCAGCAGCGATTTGCCGAACGGCCCAGGCGCATGACGGATGCGCCAGCGCTCCCGCTCGGCGCCTGGCGTTGTGGAAAGGCTCTGGTCCCAGAGCGAATCCGAACGGACGCCGCCCTTGCTGGTGGTGAGTTGCCAGTAGAGGCCGCTCGCCGCCTCGCCATAGCGATCATCGCCGGGCCGCGCGTCCGCCGCCGGGCGTCCGGCGGGGTCGAGGCGCAGGCCGCCGGCCAGCAGCTTGCCGTCGCGGATCAGCGCATCGGCCTCGCGCTGCTCGATATGGCGCACGTAGAACCAGCTCATTCCGGCGCCCGCCAGGCCGAGCGCGGCGAAGATCGCCACCGCCGCCGCCGCAAGCAGGCGAAGCCGGAGCGAATCCCGGATCATGATCCGGCGAGCATGTAGCCGAAGCCGCGCCGGCTCTCGATCAACTCCCGCCCGACCTTGCGGCGCAGCCGCAGCACCAGCGCCTCGATCGCATTGGCGTCCGCCGCGTCGGCCGCGCCGTGCAGATGCTCGGCGATCTCGCCGGCAGCCAGAAAACGGCCGGGCCGGTGAGCCAGCAGGTCCAGGAAGCGATATTCGAGCGGCGACAGACGCACGGGCCGGTCGTCGACCGCCACGGTCATCCGGCCGGTGTCGAGGGTCAGGCGGCCGACCGCAAGCAGCGTCGAGGCGTGTCCCGCCGCGCGGCGCACCAGGCCTCGCACGCGCGCCACCAGTTCGCCCATCGCGAAGGGTTTGCCGACATAGTCGTCCGCGCCGGCCTGGATGCCTTCGACCTTCTCGGCCCAGTCGCTACGGGCGCTGAGGATCAGGACCGGGAAGCCGCGCCCTTCGGCGCGCCACCGTTTCAGGACGCTGAGGCCGTCGAGCTTCGGCAGGCCCAGGTCCAGCACCGCGAGGGCATAGTCCTCGACGCCGCCGCGGAGCCACGCATCCTCGCCATCGCGTGACAGGTCGACGACGAAGCCGGCCTCGACGAGCGCCTGCACCAGGTCTGGCCCGACGACCGGATCGTCCTCGACCACCAGCACGCGCATCACTCGTTCTCTATGCGCAGCAGCGCGCCGGTGCGTGCGTCCAGCTTCACCTCCCGGACGGCGCCCTCCGGGGTGAGAATCTTGACCTCGTAGATCAGCCGTCCGCGTTTGGCCTCCAGTTCGGTCTTGACCACATCGCCGGGCGCGTGGGCCTGCGCGGCGGCTATGATGCGCGGCAGCGGCAGCAGTTCGCCGCGCTGGACGGCGGCGCGGATGGCGAGGATCTCGCGCGCCTTCTCCGCGTGGTCGTCCGCATGGGCGGCGCCCGCGGCGCCCAGGCTCGACAGGGCCGCGGGAATGCAGAGCGCGAGCCCGGCGCGAAGCGCGAGGCGGCGGGATCGGGAATGTCGGTCCTGGGTCATGAAGGGCATCATAGCCGAGGTCGCTGACGGGTCGCTGATGGGCGTCCAGGTCCCCGTCCGCCCCTGCATCTTCGCCTGCGGCCGGAATGTCATGCCCGCGACAGGAGCCGGCTCAAGCGATCGGGCGGGTTCGACCTGGCGTCCTTCCACTGCGACCGCCCCCGCCAGCCGCCGAAGCGGTGGTTCCGGCTTCCAGACCGCCCGTCAGGTCCGCGAGGATCGGGCAGTCGGGACGTTCGTCGCCCGCGCAGCAGTCCGAGAGGCGGCGCAGGGTGTCGGCCATCGCCTGCATCTCGGCGATCCGCGCGTCGAGGTCGGCGAGGTGGCGGTCGGCGATCGCCTTGACCTCCCGGCTGGGCCGGGCGCGGTCGCGCCAGAGCGACAGCAGGTGGGCGATTTCCTCCATCGAGAAGCCCAGGCTGCGGGCGCGCCTGATGAAGCGCAGTTCGTTGACCTGCACCTCGTCGTACTCGCGGTAGTTGGCCTCGGTGCGGCTCCCCGGGCGCACCAGGCCGATCTCGTCGTAGTAGCGGATCATCTTGGCGGTGACGCCCGAGGCGCGCGAAGCTTGGCCGATGTTCATGTGGAGGGTCCTTCAAGGCTGGCCGATGCGCGGAAGGCGCGCAGGCGAAGGGCGTTGGCCAGCACGCTGACGCTGGAGAGCGCCATCGCTCCGGCCGCCACCATCGGCGACAGCAGGAGGCCGAACGCCGGGTAGAGCACACCCGCCGCCACCGGGATCAGCACGACGTTGTAGCCGAACGCCCAGACGAGGTTCTGGCGGATGTTGCGCAGGGTGGCGCGGCTGAGCGCCAGGGCGGTGGCGACCGCCCGCAGGTCGCCGCGCATCAACACGACGTCGGCGCTCTCGATGGCGATGTCGGCGCCGGCGCCCATTGCGACGCCGACGTCGGCGGCGGCCAGCGCCGGGGCGTCGTTGATCCCGTCGCCGACGAACGCCAGGCGGCCGAAACGGCCCTGCAGGTCGCGCACCGCCGCCACCTTGCCGTCGGGCAGGACCTCGGCGATCACTTCGTCGAGCCCCAGCCGGTCGGCCACGGCGCGAGCCGTGAGCGCGTTGTCGCCGGTGATCATCGCCACCTTCAGGCCCTGCGCG
This sequence comes from Caulobacteraceae bacterium, assembly GCA_020852035.1. Classification (GTDB taxonomy): domain Bacteria; phylum Pseudomonadota; class Alphaproteobacteria; order Caulobacterales; family Caulobacteraceae; genus Phenylobacterium. The sequence continues at coordinate 50,289 of JADZBR010000175.1, read as the reverse complement.
TGGAGCGCCTTCAGCGCCGGCGCGGCGGTTTCCTTGATCGGGTCCGCCACCGCCAGCATGGCGGCGAGCTCGCCGTCCACGGCCGCGTAGAGCGGCGTCCTGGCCTCGCGGGCCAGGCGCTCGGCCTCGCGGTCGAAGCCCGTCGTCGAGATGCCGAGCCGGGCCATGTAGCGGTCGGCGCCGACCTGCACCCTGCGGCCGTCGACCATCGCTTCGACGCCGAAGCCGGGCGTCGCGACGAAGGCTTCGGCGGTCGGGACCGCGAGGCCCCGCTCGCGGGCCGCCTCGACGATCGCCAGGGCCACCGGATGCTCCGAGCGCGCCTCCACGGCGGCGACCAGGCGCAGCACCTCGGCTTCGTCATGCCCGGGCGCCGGCTCAAGATCGGTGAGCGCCGGGCGGCCGAGGGTCAGGGTGCCGGTCTTGTCGAACGCCACGGCCTGCACGTCCCGCAGAGACTGCAGCGCCTCGCCGCGGCGGACGAGGACGCCGAGCTCGGCGGCCCGCCCGGTCCCGACCATGATCGAGGTCGGGGTGGCCAGGCCCATCGCGCAGGGGCAGGCGATGATCAGCACGGCCACCGCGTTGACCAGGGCGAAGCTCAGCGCCGGCGTCGCGCCGAACACCAGCCAGGCGGCGAAGGTGACGATGGCGACCGCGATCACCGCCGGCACGAACCAGCCGGTCACCTTGTCCACCAGCGCCTGGATCGGCAGCTTGGCCCCCTGTGCGGCCTCCACCATGCGCACGATCTGCGAGAGCATGGTGGCCGCGCCCACCTTGGTGGCGCGGAAGCGGAAGGCGCCGGTCTTGTTGAGGGTTCCGCCGACCACCACGTCGCCGGGCCTCTTTTGAACGGGAACGGGTTCGCCGGTGATCATCGACTCATCGACGTAGGAGCCGCCGTCGAGCACCTCGCCGTCGACCGGAACCCGTTCGCCGGGCCGCACCAGCACCACATCGCCGACACGCACCTCGCCGATCGGCAAGTCGAGCACTTCGCCGGCGCGTTCCACGCGCGCGGTCTTGGCCTGCAGGGTCATCAGCCGCTTGATGGCCTGGCTGGTGCGGCCCTTGGCCAGCGCCTCGAACAGGCGGCCGACCAGGATCAGGGTGACGATCACCGCGGCGGCTTCGTAGTAGATGTGGTCGGCGCCGGCCGGCAGCAGCCCGGGGGCGAAGGTCGCCACGGCCGAATAGAGGAAGGCCGCGCTCGCGCCCAGCACCACCAGCGAGTTCATGTCCGGCGTGCGGCGCACCAGGTTGGGCACGCCCTTCCGGAAGAACCTGAGCCCGGGTCCGAACAGCACGAAGGCCGCCAGCGCGAAGCTCGCCAGCCGCCACGGCTGCTCACCGATCGCGCCGGCCAGCCAATGGTGGACGCCGGGCACGAAGTGGCGGCCCATCTCGACGAAGAACAGCGGGGCGGTGGCGATCGCGGCCAAGGCGGCGCTGCGCTTCAGGCCCGCGACCTCGGCCTCGCGGGCGGCCTGCTCGCGGTCGGCGAGGTCCGGCGCGGCCTCGCCCACCGGCTCGGCCTCGTAGCCGGCCTGGGCGACCGCGGCGATCACGGCGCCCATGTCGGCGCCCTCGAGCAGCGTGACCTGCGCCCGCTCGGTCGCGTGATTCACCTGCGCGGCCAGCACGCCGGGCGTCTGGACGAGCGCGCGCTCCACGCGGCCGACGCAGCTGGCGCAGGTCATGCCGCGGATAGCCAGTTCGACCTCGTGCTGCAGAGGCTCGTAGCCGGCGTTGCGGATCGCCTCGACCACAGCTCGCGTCTGGCCAGGATCGCGAAGCTCGACGTGCGCGCGCTCGGCCGCGAGGTTGACGTGCGCCGTTTCGACACCGGGCACCGCGGCGATCGCCTTCTCGACCCGGACGACACAGCTGGCGCAGGTCATGCCGAGCACTGGAATGTCGATGGGTTCAAGCGTGGTGTCGGGCATGCGCGCCTCCTTTGCCCGGCTCAGGTAGGGATTCCCATGATGGGAAGGTCAAGGGGACGGCGCCTATGACGCAGATGGACGACTGCGTGGTGCGCCCGCGGCCGATCGGAAGGGGGCGGGACGCGAGCGCCGGGGGAGATGGCGAGAACAGACCATCGAATGCGACCGCTAGCAGTTCCAGCTACAAGCCCGCGGCGCGTGCGCAGGGTTCTACGGCCGAACTTCCCGCGGCGTATAGCCAGCTTCCCGCATCGCGGCGACGACGGAGCCCGGCGAGGCCGAAGTCTTCACCTCGACCAGCTTCGCGGGCAAGTCGACGGTGATTTCGGCGCGCGCGTCGAGCGTCGAGATCGCGCGGGTGACGGCCTGTTCGCAATGCCCGCAGGTCATGTCCTCCACGGTGTAACGCAACATCAAACGCTCCTCTGGCTGGTTTCGCCGACCATCTGGGGATTCCCGCGGTGGGAGGGTCAAGGGCGCACCGGAACGCGCCCCTAAAACCACGCCCGGAGACCGACGACGAACCGGGTGGTCTCCCGATCCTCTCCGTCCGCGCGGCGGAAGTCCGCCGTACCGCCATAGGCGCGTTCGTAGGAAACGCCGATGTAGGGCGCGAACTCGCGGCGGATCTCGTAGCGCAGGCGCAGGCCCAGTTCGGCGGTGGAAAGGCCCGAGCCGGCGCCGGCTTCGGGGATGTCCTGGGCGGCGAAGTCCAGCTCCGCTCGCGGCTGCAGGATCAGGCGCTGGGTCAGCCGAAGGTCGTAGGCGCCCTCGACGCGCGCCAGGAGGTCGCCCTTGTCCGACACGAACAGTGAGCCTTCGGCCTCGAACCAGTAGGGGAACAGCGTATCGACAGCCAGGACGGCGTAGGCCCGCGATCGTGGCTCGATGTCGTAGCGCAGGCCGGCCTGCACGTCGGTGTAGCGGGCGAGGGCGCGCGAATAGAGCAGCTGGACCTCGGCGGCCTCCACCCCTTCGCTCTTTTGGCCCTCGCCCTCGGTCTTGAAGGCCAGGCGGTCGATGTCGCCGCCCCACCAGCCTTCGACTTCCCAGCCGTAGGCGCCGCCCGCGGGCGCCCACTCCAGCAGATCGGCCTGCAGCTTGGAGGCCCGATCGCCGCCGTGCTCGTGCGCCAGGACATCCCGCGCTCGATCCATCGCCGCTGCGCCGAAGACGCGGTCGGCCAGGCTGTCCGTGATGGGGGCCGGCGCCGGGGCTTGGCCGACCGGCAGCTGCGCGGCGGCGGGGGCCGCGGCCGGCGGCCCCGTGTCGCGCCCTGCGTGGGGATCGGCGCTGGCGGGCGCAGCCGACATGTCGTGGCCGGCATGAGGGTCCTGCGGTCCGGGCGCCGGCATATCGTGACCCGCATGAGGATCGGCCGGCGGCGGCATATGATGCCCGGCGTGCGGGTCTTGCGCGGCGGCGACGGTGGCGGTCGCCGTCAGCGCGCCGACGATCAGCGCGGCCCGGATCATGCGCCGGCTCCCTGGCTGGGGCGCACCTTGAAGACCTGAAACATCCCGGCGTGCATGTGGTAGAGCATGTGGCAGTGGAAGGCCCAGTCGCCGCCCTCGGCGGTGAAATCCCAACTGACCTTTCCGCCCGGCATGACGTTGACTGTGTGCTTGCGCGGCATGTGGCCCACCGGCCCGTGGACCAGCTCGAAGAAGTGGCCGTGCAGGTGGATGGGGTGGGTCATCATCGAGTCGTTGACCAGCGTCACCCGCACCCGCTCGCCGGCGCGGAACGAATAGGCCGGCGGTTTCTCGCTGAAGGTCCAGCCGTCGAAGCCCCAGATGAAGCGCTCCATATTGCCGGTCAGACGAATCTCCAGGGCGCGGTCCGGCGCGCGCTGATCCGGATTGGGCTCCAGGGCGATCAGATCGGTGTAGACCAGGACCCGATGACCGACGCTGGCCAGCCCCAGACCCGGCTCGCCGGTGCGATCCACGGGCATGGGCGAGATCATCTGCACGCCCGGTCCAGGTTTGATCTGCGGCGCCAGGGCGTAGTTGAGCATGTTCATGTCCATGCCCACCATTTCGCCCATGACGTCGGAGCCTCGCGCTCTCGGCGGCGCCATCCCGGGCGGCGGCGCGGACGCCGTTTCGGGCATGGCTCCGTGGTCCATGCCCGCCATGCCGGAGTGATCCATTCCGCCCGATGCGCCGTGGGCGGACATGTCCATTCCCATGTCCCTCATGGTCAGGACCGGCCGCTCGCGCAGCGGCGGGACCGGTGCGCTCATCCCCATCCTCGGGGCCAGCGTGCCGCGGCCCATGCCTGACCGGTCGATGGCTTCGGACACTATGGTGAAGGCGCGATCCTCGATAGGCTGGACGATGATGTCGTAGGTCTCGGCGTTGCCGATCTGGAACTCGTCGACCTCCACAGGCCGCACGTTCTGGCCGTCGGCCGCCACCACGGTGAGCTTCAGCCCGGGGATGCGGATGTTGAAGATCATCTGCGCAGCGGCGTTGACGAAGCGCAGCCGCACCCGTTCGCCGGGGGCGAAGAGACCGGTCCAGTTGTCCTTCGGCCCGTGCCCGTTGAGCAGAAAGGTCATCGCCGCCCCGGTGACGTCGGAGATGTCGGTGGGGTCCATCAGCATCTTCGCCCACTCGACCCGCTCGGCCAGCGTCTGGTCCTTGCCTGCCAGGAGGTCGGCGAGGGTCTGGCGCTGCTGGTTGAAGACCCCGCCCTGCTGCTTCAGCCGGCGGAAGATCAGATGCGGGTGCATCTCGCTGTGATCGGCGAGCACGATCACATGCTCGCGGTCGAATGCGACCGGATCGGGCCTGGCCGGTTCGATGACGATCGGCGCGTAGTGGCCTTCCGCCTCCTGCAGGCCCGAATGGCTATGGTACCAGTACGTCCCAGATTGGATGACCGGGAACTCGTAGACGAAGGTCTGGCCCGGCGCGATTCCCGGAAAGCTCACGCCCGGCACCCCGTCCATCTCGGAGGGGACCAGCAGCCCGTGCCAATGGATCGAGGTCCATTCCTCGAGCGTATTGGTGACGGAGATACGGACGCGCCGCCCCTCCTTCAACCGAAGCAGTGGCCCAGGCACAGTGCCGTTGATGGTGACGGCGTGGCGCCGCTCGCCTTCGATGGTGATGGGCGTGTGGCCGATGGTCAGCCGGATGTCTTCGCCCGACAAGGTCGGCAGTTCGCCAGGCAGACCTTGCGCGGCGCTGTGCGCCCAGCCGGGGAGCAGCGAGGCGATCGCCGCGCCGCCGCCGAGAATCCCCGCGCTTCTGATCAGCGTCCGTCGGTCGAGGTCAGGTCTGCGCCCGGGCATCAAACATCCTGTGGTAGCGACTCGGCCGGAGATGCGGTTTCCAACCGTGGGAAGGTCAAGCGCCGCCCGCGCTGTGTGAGGCCCACCGCCGGTTCTCGCGGCATCCCGGCCTTGTCGGCGGCGGACGAATTGGATTTCCCGCACGAACCGCTATTTCTAGGCTGAGGCGCCGACGCCTCGTTCGCCAGGGAGGCGACGGCGTGACCAAACCCATGACGATCGACTTCATCTCCGATGTGTCCTGTCCCTGGTGCGTCATCGGCCTGGGCGGGCTCGAGGAGGCCCTGGCGCGGGTCGGCGACCTGGTCGACGCGAAGATCACCCTGCAGCCCTTCGAGCTCAATCCCGACATGCCGCCCGAAGGCCAGAACATCGGCGAGCACGTCTTCGAGAAATACGGCGCGACGCCCGAGCAGTCGGCGGCCAACCGCGAGCAGATCCGCGCCCGCGCCGCCGAGGTGGGCTTCACCATCGCCACCACCCCCGAGAGTCGGATCTACAACACCTTCGACGCCCACCGCCTGCTGCACTGGGCCGGCCTGGAGGGCCGCCAGCTGCCGCTCAAGCACGCCCTGTTCGAAGCCTACTTCACCCGCGGCGAGAACCCCGGCGACCACGAGGTGCTGGTGGCCGCCGCCGAGCGCGCCGGTCTCGACCCGGCGGCGGCCCGCGCCGTTCTGGCCTCCAACCGCTTCGCCGACCATATCCGCTCGCTGGAGCGCCAGTGGTATGAGGCCGGCATCAGCTCGGTGCCTGCCGCGATCATCAATGAGAAATACCTGATCCTGGGCGGCCAGCCCGCCGACACGTTTGAACGCGCCCTGCGGACCATAGCCGCGGAAGCCTAGCGCCGCCGAAGGGCTGTTCCGAGCCGCCCTCCCTCACCCAAGCGCCGAACCGAAATGCCCGTCGACACGCCGCCGCCCGTCGCCGAGATCGTGGTCACCGCCGCGCGGCTGCCCCCAGGCGCCGGCGAGGCGGCGTTCTCCGTCACTCAGGTGATGGCGCAAGACCTGCGGGCGGCCGGCCGGGTCGATGCGGCGCTCACCGCCACGCCGGGCGTCTCCCTGTTCCGCCGCGCCTCCAGCGCGGTCGCCAACCCGACCACCCAGGGCCTCAGCCTGCGCGCCATCGCGCCGTCGGGCGCGGGCCGCGCGCTGGTGCTGCTCGACGGCGTGCCGTTGAACGACCCGTTCGGCGGCTGGGTGATCTGGTCGCAGCTGCCGCCCGAGGCCCTGGAGGGCGCGGCCATCCTGCGCGGCGCGGGGGCCGGGCCCTACGGAGCAGGGGCGCTGACCGGCGTCGTGCGGCTGGACGAACGGTCGTCGGGCGGGCTGGCCGAGGTCTCGGCGGGGGGGCGCCGGAACGCTCGCGCGGCGGCGGCCGGGGTCGCCCCGCTGGGCGGCTTGCGCCTGTTCGGTTCGGCGTCCTACGAGACCGACGGCGGCTATCGCCCGGTGCGCGGGTCCGCCGCCGGCGCCGCCGACGATCGGCTGGACCTCGAGGCGCGCAGCGCGACCCTCAGAGTCGACGCGCCGATCGGCGAGGCCATGCTGTCCTTGCGCGCGGCCACCTATCGCGAGGATCGCGGCGCGGGGCTCGTCGGGGCTGGCTCGCGCGCCAGCGGCGACACGCTCAGCGCCACCTTCGCGCGGGCGCCGGCGGCAGGCTGGGGCTGGCGATTGCAGGCCTGGCGGCGCACGAGCGACCTCGCCAACCGTTCCGTGTCGGTGGCCGCCGGCCGCGTGGCGACCACGCCGGCCAACGATCAGTTCGCCACGCCCGCCGAGGGCTGGGGCGTCAACGCCGCGCTGCGAAGGACGGCCGGACGCTTCGAGGGGGAAGCGGGGCTGGACGCACGCGGGTTCGAAGGCGAGGTGCGCGAGCGTTTCCGCTTCATGGGCGGCGACTTCACGCGCGAGCGCCGCGCCGGCGGGCGCCAGGGGGTGGCCGGCGCCTACGCCGAGGGAACCTGGACCGGCGACCGCTGGCTAGCGACGGGCGGCGTGCGCGTCGACGGCTGGTCGAGCGCGGACGGCGTGCGGCGCGAAGTCGACCGCCAGACCGGCGGCGTGATCCTTGACGACCATCCCGCCGACCGATCGGGCCGGGTGGTCTCCGCCCGGCTGGGCCTGCGCCGGACGCTCGGCGAGCGGCTGTCCTGGCGCGCGGCGACCTACAGCGGCTTTCGGCCGCCGAGCCTGAACGAGCTTCACCGCCCCTTCCGGGTGGGCAACGACATCACCGAGGCCAATGCGGCGCTTGAGCCCGAGCGGCTTGTCGGCGTTGAGACGGGCTTCGCCTGGCGGGGAAGGGGCGCTACGGCGCAGGCCACCGTTTTCTGGAACCGGCTGGACGACGCCATCGCCAACGTCACGATCGGCGCCGGCCCAGGAACCTTCCCGCGGGCGGGCTTCGTGCCGGCGGGCGGCGTGCTGCGCGAGCGGCGCAATGCCGGGCGTATCGAGGCGTGGGGCATGGAGGCCGAGCTGCGCCGCCAGATGAGCGGCCGCCTGGCTGTCGAGGCGGCGGTCGCGTTCACCGATGCAACGGTCGACGGCGGCGGGCAGGCGCCGCAGCTGACCGGCCTCAGGCCCGCCCAGGCGCCCCGCTGGGCCGCCCGCGCCGGCCTCGACTGGCGAGCGGGCGAGCGGCTAAGCCTCGCCGCCGACCTGCGCTACGAGGGGCGACGGTTCGACGACGACCTGAACAGCCGCGTGCTGTCGCCGGCGCTCACCCTGGACCTGCGGGCGGACTGGCGCCTGCGCGGCGACCTTGGTCTCTTTGCCTCGCTGGAGAATGCGCTCGACGAAAGGGTCGAGACCGCTCAGACCGCCGACGGCGTGGAGAGCTTCACGGACCCGCGGTTCCTGCGGGTCGGGTTGACCTGGCGACTTCGCCCCTAGCCGGCGCCGCACCTCCTGGAGCCGGTCCGACGGAGATTCGCGCCCCGAGGCGGCCCAGCTTACGCTAGGCGCCGCTGGCAGGGCCGCAAAGAGTGTTCCGCTTCTCCGCTAGCAATACATCGATGCCGTTGAAGGATTGGCTGGTAAGACGTTGGACATGCGAGCTGCTGGTAATTCAGCTGAGCAGATCGCGCGGACCCTTCACGCTGATAGCCACGCCTTGGGTGTTCAGCTTGAGGATTTGACGCCGGAGGTTAAGCGGATCGAAATTGATGATCGAAATATTGTCAGGTATGGCGATAAACTCGGACCATCAATCGATTGGCTCCGTACACAGGGCAGATCGCGGGAGAAAATCATCGAATCAACACCTGCGACATGTCCGGGTATCCGCTCGCCTTCGTGGTCGGCATCCCTCTATTTGTGGTTCTCAGAAGGTGTCGCCTAACCGGTGCAGCCACCTATTCGGTGATCGCGTTGGTATTTTTCGCCTTGTTGGTCTCTTACTTTGTCATTTGGCCAGTGGTGTCTCAGGGTGAGGACATCGCGACAATTTTGTCGCCCGCTCGGCTTAGTCAGGTCGCCATCACGCTCTTCGTCAGCTTCTTCACGATGTCCGTCTTTTGGTTGATCGCACGACCGGACAAGCGGGCGCAAAGGGGCTGGCCCTGACCTGGCTCGGCGTGATCACCGGCATCCTCTCCCTGGCCGGCTACTGGCTGGCGATGGCCAACGCGCCGCAGTTGGCTCTGCATGACGCCGAAGTCCAAGCCGCGGAGAACGCCCCCGATGTCTGACGCCGGCTCGACGCCGGTCGGCATGGTCGATCGCCTGCCCGCCGAGCCGGGCGGCCCGACCGCCGAGGGCCTGGCCTTCGCGCGCGCCTACCTGGCGGACGGCGAACTGGACCCTGCCCTCCTGGCCCGCTCCGGCGATTGCGCAGTCGGGTCGGTGCGAAAGCAAGCGGCTTGAAATTCCGAGCCGGCGGGTTCCTATCACTCGTAACTAAGGCGGCGAATGTCCGCGTCCGTGCGCAACGCGAGAGTCAGCTTGGGGCGCATCGTTGCCTGGGGGCGCCTCGTTAACACCAAGGGGGGGGCGGCCATTTCCCGGGGTGATCTCAACTTCGCATCGCCGACCACGACGGCTATGCTCGCCGGAGGAGGCCCGCATGAGCTCTGACTTGGCCCTGTTCCTCGCCGCCTGCCACGCGGCGCGGCCGTACGAAAACTGGCCGGAGCGGATTGCTGACGCCATGCGGCGGCTGATCGCCGAAGCTCCGCAGCTCGCCCATGAGTTGCGCAGCGACATCGCGGCGTCGGACACGAAGGGGATTGCCGTCTACGCCCAGGGACCGGAGCTCACGATCTACGCCGTGGAAGGAACCGGCGGCCTGCGCAGCGCCCCGCACGACCACGCCACCACCGCGGTCGTCGGCCTGATCGAGGGCTCGGAGGGCTACCGCACCTGGCGGCGCGACGGCGCGCATGTGGCCGAGGGCCCGCGGGTGCGGGTCAGCGCCGGACAAGTCGCGGTGATGGGCGAGGAGACAGTGCACTCTATGTGGTGCGAGCCGGGCGAGTCCGGGCTCTCGCTGCACGCATACGGCAACAGCCACTTCGACGTCGTCGAGCGGCGCCAGTGGGACCCACACACGCTGCGTGAGGAGCCGTTTGACGTCGGCCGCCAGCGCGCCTGGATCCGCGAGCTGACGAAGGCCGCACGCGCCGACGCCTAGAGCCGATGGCAAGCGCGTTCCCACGCTTCATCGATGCCTGTCTTCGCCACCCCTCGCGATGACCGCTTCCCGGATCGAGCTCAATGTCCGGAAGTGGCGCACAGCAGCCAGAACCCGACCGCCGGTTCGTATCCGCCATGCTCCACCCGGGATCGACAACCGAGCCTCGGCCCGCACCTTCACCACTTCTCGACCCACGGTCGCAGGACGACTTCGAACGCCCAGGTCGATCGATGCTGGCGATGAAGCTGAAGGTAGGTTTCGGCGATGTGGTCCGGGTGGGCCATGTTGTCGTCGACCGTGGTTCCCGCCAGGCGATGCGCGCGGCTGCCGTCGTCTTGCGCGAAGCCGACGGCGGCGTCGATCGGCACGTTGGCGACGTGAATGCCTTGCGGCATCAATTCACGCGCCATGCTCTGGGCAAGCCCGCTCTTGGCCTGGCAGGTCATGGCGAAGGCGGCGCTGTTGGCGAAGCCCTTGAGCGCGGCGCTGGCGTTGGTGAAAATGATCGTCCCGCGCGCGCCGTTGGCGTCCGGCGGGTTCTCGAGCATCAGCCGCGCTGCGCTCCGTCCGACGAGGAAGGCGCTGAAGGCGGCGTTCCGGAAGGTCTCGAAGGCCATCGCCGGATCGGCCTCGATGATCCCCTTGCGGAAGATGCCGGGCACGCGGCCATCGATGTTGTGCACCACCAGCCTGGGCGTTCCGAGGTCGGCCACGACGGCGTCGAACAGGCGATCGATATCTTCGGCGCGGGCCGCGTCGCAGGCGTAGCGGCGCACGTCGTATTTCTCCTCCAGCGCCTGGAGCACGGGCTTGTCCGGCGAGCGGGCGGCGACGGCGACGCGCAGGCCGCTCTCGGAGAACAGCCGGGCGCAGCTGGCGCTGATTCCGGGGCCGCCGCCGACGACGAGCGCCACACCCGCCGTTGAGGAATCCGTAGTCGAAGGCATGAGCTGGTCCTTCCTGGGCTAGTCCTTGAACCACACGAGCTGGTGGGACACCGCCAGCAGATTTCCGTCGTCGCCCCAGAGTTCGGCGCTCTGGTCGTGGAAGCCGTGCTTGATCGCCCTCGGCGTGGCCACCCCGGCGATGGGGCGCGCGCCCTGGGCCGCCAGTTCGCTCTCGCTGGCGAGGAAGTAGGTCGTCAGCGTGACGGTCGCCGCCGGGCCAGGCACGCCGCGCATGAGGAAGACACGCGGAATAAAGGCGTCGGCGAGAGAGGCTAGGGCCGGATAGTCCAGCGGTCTGGGCGGCTCGTCCCGCAGCCACGCCCGCGTCTGGCCGTCGCCACTGGCGCCCGCGGGACCCGAGAGCGTGGGCGCGCCGCCGTCGAACCGCATCTCATAGCGGCCGAACCAGCCGCTGCGGCCGGCGGTGTCGAAGGCTTCGAGACTCTCGTGAGGCCGCAGGGCCGGCGCGGCGGCGGGCTGGCTGGACCAGGTGTCCCGATGGGGGCCGGTCACCACGGTCGCGTTCGCGGCGACGCTGTCATTCTGGCGCAAGGTCACGCGCCAGTGCTGGGTCGAACGCCCGTCGCGCTCGAGCACTGTTTCCAGTTCGAACGGATCTGCGCTGATCGCAGCGCAGAAATTCACGGTCTGCGACAGCGGTCGGCCCTTGAGGTCGGGGTGGAGCGTCACGGCCTTGAGCAGGATCGCCGCGGTCATGCCGCCGAACGGCCCGGCCATGTTCCAGTAGCCTTGGCTCATCACGCCGGTGAACCGACCGTCGCCAGCCCGCTGCAAAGCGAGGGCTTCGTCGAAGGGGTGAGGGGCGGGGCAGCTCATGCCGACTGGCCCTGGCGATCTGTGGTCGCTCGCCGGCGCGAGGGCGCGAGGTCCGGATACTCGACCCGGCCCGGCTCGACCGGCTCGCGGCACTCCGAGCACACCAGCACCGGCTGGAAGAGTTGGCCGCAATCCTTGTGGCGGCGTCGCAGCGGGCTCGACCGGCGCTGGGGCAGCCAGGTCTCCGACCACTGGGCCATCATCATCACGATAGGACCGAGCGCCCGGCCACGGTCGGTGAGGACATAGTCATGGCGCGGCGGGTGGTCCTGGTAGGCGCGCAGCTCGAACACGCCCTGATCGACCAGCTCCGCGAGCCGCTTGGCGACCATTGCGCGACTGCAGCCCAACCGGGCGTGGAACGCGTCGAACCGGGTCACGCCGCGCAGGGCGTCTCGCAGGATGAGCGCCGCCCAGCGGTCCCCGATGACGGAAAGTGCGCGGGCGACGGGGCAATCGTCCTCGGCCAACTGGTCCCAGCGCATCGCTTCGCACCTCGCCTTTCAGGAAAATCACGCCCAGCGCCATTGACCCGGGCGGGGCACCCTCGCATAGTGGGTTCAATAATTAAACTCATATTTCATTCGGGGGATTTCATGGGGCAGCTGCGAAGCCGCCGTTCGAGGTGGTTGCTTTTGGCCTCGGCGCTGGCGGCCACCGCGGGTCTCCCCTTCTATGCGGCGGCGCAGGAGGTCGCGGCGCCGGCAAGCGATGGCGACCAATCCTTCCCGGCGACCTTCTTTGTCCCCTACAACCCGATCACCGCGGCGGACATGGTCGCGCGGGTTCCGGGCTTCGAGCTGCGCGACGGCGACGATCGGCGCGGGTTCGGCGGCTCGGCCGGCAACCTCTTGATCAACGGCGAGCGGCCGAGTTCCAAGACCGTCGCGTCGGAACTGCTGAAGCGGATTCCCGCAGCCAACGTGCTGCGCATCGAGCTGCTCTCCGGCAGCGATGCGGCGGTGGATGTTCGCGGCCAGGCGCAGATCGTCAATGTGGTGGTGAAGCAGGACGCCCGTGCGTCCGGCGGGACGACGTTCGTCGCCGGGCTGAGGCACATCCAGTATTCCAACCGCATCGGCTGGGCCCTGCAGGCCTCACGCACCCTGCGGCTGTCGCCCAACGCCGAGCTCTCTCTGGATATCCAGTCGCCCAACACCCTCGGCCGGGGGGTCAGCCACGACCGGTTCCTTGCCGCGAACGGCGCGCTCACCGCGACCCGCCATCAGGTCAATCAGGCCGACAACATGAGCCTGCAGGGCTCGGCCCATCTCGGCTGGCGACCGACCCCGGCCGACACCGTGAACCTGAACCTGCAGGACGCGCCGGTCTGGAATGCGTCGGATTCCGTGCAGTTCGAGGCCACGCCCGCCGGCGCCCTGCGCAGCTCGCTCGACGGACGGACAGAGTTCGACAACAACTATTCGGCCGAACTCGGCGGTGACTGGGAACATCGATTCAGCCCCGCCCTCTCGGTGAAGCTGATCGGCCTCGTCTCCAACACCAGCGTCGACCAGAACGACCGCTTCGAGATATTCACCGCGCCGGCGACCCGGCTGACGCGGACCCAGGATCGCACGACACGCAGCGGCGAGCGGATCGGCCGGGCCCAGGTCAAGTGGAGCCTGAACGAACAGCACACCCTGGAGTTCGGCGGCGAGGGCGCCTTCAACTTCCGCGACACGACCCTCGACATCGTCAACCAGGCCCAGGGCGGTCCGGCGATTCCGGTCCAGCTGGCGGTCTCGGACGCCCGGGTAGAGGAGGTGCGCGGCGAGGTGTTCGCCACCGACATCTGGACGATCAGCCCCAAGCTCACCGTGGAAGGCGGGGTGAATTTCGAGCTTTCGCGCATCACCCAGACCGGCGACCAGGAGAAGGCGCGCAGTTTTCGCTACCTCAAGCCCCGCGCCTCGGCGACCTATGTGATCGACGAACGCAGCACTCTGCGCCTGATCGTGCAGCGCGACGTGGCCCAGCTCGATTTCGCCGAGTTCTCGAGCGCGGTCGACTTCCTCAACACCTCGACCATCCAGGGCAACCCCGACCTGGCGCCCCAGCGCGCCTGGAAGGCCCGCATCGAATGGGACCGACGGTTCGAGGGCCGCGCGGTGTTGAACCTCGCAGCTTTCGCCGACCGGGTGGAGGACGTGCACGACCTGGTCGATATCGGCGGGCTCGACGCCTATGGGAACATCGGCAAGGGCTCGCGCCGGGGCGTCGAGGCGCGGGCCACCTTGCCGCTTGGCCCGTTTGGCCTGCCCAACGCCGAGCTGCGCCTGAGCGGACTCTATCAGCGCACGCGTGTGACTGACCCGGTCACCGGCGAGCGCCGCTCGTTCTCCATCCCGCTGGAGCGCCAGACCACGCCGTCGGGCTCGGCCACGCTGAACGGCGGCGACAAGGACTGGGCCTATCTGGTGAGCTACCGGCATAACCTGCCCGGCCTCTCGTCGGCCTGGGGAGCGACGCTCTTCCAGTGGGCGGGCCGGGCGGAGTACCGCCGCGCCGAGATCATAGAATACGTGCGGCCAAAGCCGCGGCTCGATCTTTTCGTCGAGACCACGGCCATCAAGCCGGTGACGGTGCGGCTCTATCTCAACAATCTCTTTGTCTCGTCGGAGGAGCGGACCCGAACCTTTTTCGTCGGCGACCGCAGCACAGGGCAGGTGCAGAGAATCGAGGAACGCGAGGCGCTGGGCGGTCCCGAGGGCTCGCGCGTCGTCGGGTTCCTGATCTCGGGAAGGTTCTGACCCCCGGCGAGTCAACAGGACGCAAAGTCCACTATCCGGGCTACGCGAACTTCCGCTGGTGGCGCGCAGAGGCTGCGGCGAAGTCAACTATCGGCTGACGGCTTTGCGCTCGAGACAGTCATACAGGGTGTGGCAAAGCTCGACGGCCCGCGGATCCCCCACGAGGCCAGCGCCCATCTGATTCATCGCGTAGGCGATGGAAAGACGGTTCTCGACGTCCGCGCAGGCGAAGGAACCGCCCCAGCCGGAGTGGCCGAAGGCGCGCGGATTGGGGCCGAATACGCCAGCGTCGTTCAGCGCCACCCCGTGGGCCCAGAACGGCTTGAAGCCCAGCATGATGTCCTCGCGCTCGGTTTGAACCTCGGTCAGCCGCGCGATCGTCCCGCGTGACATCAGCCGCACGCCGTCCAACGTCCCGCCGCCGGCGACCGCGGCGTAGAGCCGGGCGAGGCCCGCGGCCGAGGCGTGGCCGTTGCCGGCCGGGATCTCGGCCGCGCGCCAGGCGCGGGCGTGCGGCAGGTCGGGCCGCATCTCGGGGTTGGAGATCGCCGCGGCGGCTTCCGGCGGCAACTGGTCAGGGTCGAAGGGCGCGGGCGTCCTCGGCCCCAGCATGGTGGCGATGCGGGGCTCCTCGGCCTCCGGCAGGCCGATGAGGATGTCGGCGCCCAGCGGGCTGGCGATCTCCTCGGCGAGGAAGGCGCCGACGCTCTTGCCGCTGGCCCGGCGGATCAGCTCGCCGGCCAGGAAGCCGTAGGTCATGGCGTGGTAGGAGTTCTTCTCGCCCGCCGGCCACATCGGCGCCTGGGCGGCGAGGCGCTCGGTCACCGTCGCCCAGTCGTAGAAGTCGGCGAGCGGGGTGGGTTCGACAAAGCCCGGCAGGCCGGCCTGGTGGGAGAGCAGCTGCGAAACGGTGATCTCGCCCTTGCCGGCTTGCGCGAAGGCCGGCCAGTAGTCGGCGACCGGCGCGTCGTAGTCGATCAGGCCGCGGTCGACCAGCATGGCCAGGGCGATGGCGGTCACCCCCTTGGTGGTCGACCAGACGTTGACCAGGGTGTCCCGCGTCCACCGGCGCGTGCGGGCCGCATCGCGCCAACCGGCCCAGATGTCGACCACCGGCGCGCCATCCCGGTAAGCGGCGAAGGAGGCGCCGGTCTCGCGGTGCTCGTCGCCCCGCGTGAAGTTGGCGGCGAAACGCTCGGCCACGGCTTCGAAACCGGGCGCGACCTCGCCCTCGATCGCGACGCCATCGATCTTGATCAGGCTCATGAACGTCTCGCGGAAAGGCCGAAGGTGAAGAGGGCGACGATCTCGTCGCCGAAGCGGGCGGGCGGGCGCGGGTCGTCCGGCGCCACCCACTTGGGCAGCCAGCCGAAGGCCCCGGCCCCGATCTGCGAGAGCACCAGAACGTCGCAGTCGCGCCCGCTGCCGTCGGCGATCGCCTGGCGTATGAAGCCGGCGAAACGGGTGCGCAGGCCCCGGGCGCGGACGGTGAGCTCGCTGCGGTGCGGCTCGGGCAGGGCGTCGAGGCCCGGCTGCGGCATCAGCGGCGATAGCGCGCTGACCTGCGCCTGGACGTTGAGGTGCGCGCCGATCATCGCCCGCGCGTGGCCGTCGGCGCCGTGCCGGCGGGCGGCCAGGGCGAAGGCGTCGTAGAGGCTGAAGGCGCGCTGGTAGCAGCGGATGACGAGGTCGGTCTTGTCCTGCATGTAGTGGTAGACGACACCCTTGGTGGCCCCCAGCGCGGCGCTGACATCTTCCAGCGAGGTCGCCTCGATGCCGTGGCGGTTGAAGAGCTGCGAGGCCGCGGCGATCAGCTGGGTGGTCTTCATCTCGGCCGCCTCACGCCGGTCGAAGGCGTTGATCGGGCCGGGCAGGAAACTCTCGATCGCCACCGGGCAGGCCGGGGCCGGGCGGCCGGGCGCGCCGTCGCCGTGGTGCAGCATGGCGGTGAGCGCTCGGGCGGTGCGGGCGCGGAAGCTGCGGCCGCCGACGCTGCGTACCCAGTGCGGCGACAGCTGCGCCCAGGCCAGCATCCCGAGGATCGCCTGGGCGACGATCTCGGCGTCGCAGGGTCGGATGCTGCCATCGGCGACGCCCCCGGCGACCATCGCCTGCAGGAGGGCGGCGTTGCGGGCCTGCGCCGCCTCGACCACCTCGCGCTGGGCGGGCGGCAGGGCGCGGGTCTCGCTGAGCACCGCGGCGGCCGGTCGACTGGGCTCGGCCTGGCGCTCGACGAAATCGAGCACGCGGCTCAGGCCGTCGTTAGCCTCGGCGGCGAGGGCCAGGTCCTCGGCCGTTTGCTCGCAGGCGCGCAGGTAGCACTGGAAGACCAGGGCGTCGCGGTCCTCCACATAGTAGTAGAGCGCCGCCCGGGTGAGCCCGAGTTCGGCGGCGACGTCGCCGATCGAGGTGGCGCCGATCCCCTTCAGATTGAACAGCTCCGTGGCGCGGACAAGCAGCGCCTCGCGCTTCAGGCTGCGCTTGCGGGTCGGGCGGACGACGGGTTCCGGGACCGGTTCAGGACGGGGCTTGGGCATCGGCGCGCAGCCCTCCCTCGGCTTTACGACCAGTTTGGTCAGCATACGCCAGTGTTGAATTTCTTGACAAGCCCCTTCTTGCATGTGGTTATGCATCCATACTTCACTGTCAAAACGTAGAGAGGGCGTCCTGAGCGCCCGCACCAATCACGGGGAGGATGAATCGATGTCCCGTTCCATGCCGGCGAAGCTGTTGCGTCTTGCGCTGCTGACCAGCGCCGCCCTGCCGGGCGCGGCCCTGGCGCAGGAGGCGACCGAGGTGGCGGAGGTCACCGTCACCGCCCAGAAGCGCACCCAGGACCTCTTGGACGTCGGCGGCTCGGTCTCGGTGGTCGCCGCCGAGCAGGTGGCAGGCCGGCGGGTGGAGCAGGTGCGCGACCTGGCCGCCCTGACCCCCAACCTCGACGTCAAGGAACAGGCGCCGGGCGCCATGCCGGTGATCACCGTGCGCGGCGTGGGGCTCGACGACTTCTCGTCCACCAACAACCCCTCGGCCGGCATCTATATCGACGAGGTCTATCTGGCCTCGCTGGCGCAGATGAGCTTCGACTTCTTCGACGTCGAGCGGGTCGAACTGCTGAAGGGGCCGCAGGGCACGCTCTATGGCCGCAACTCGACGGCCGGCGCCCTGAATATCCTCACCGCCCGGCCCTCGCTCGCCGGCTTCTCGGCCCGCGCGGCCGCGTCCTACGGCAACTATGAGGCGGCCGACATCGAGGGGATGGTCAACGTGCCGCTCGGCGAGACCGTCGCGCTGCGGCTGGCCGCCAAGGGTATCCGTCAGGGCGAGGGCTACTGGTTCAACCGCGTGATCGGCGAGGACATCGGCCGCCGCAAGCTGGCGCTCGGCCGCGCCCAACTGCGCTGGACGCCCTCGGAAGACCTCGACGTGATCTTCAAGATCGAGGGCCAGCGCGCCCGCTCGGAGATGGGGCAGGGGGAGTTCTTCGGCTACGCCCCCACGCCCGGCGCGCCCTGCCCGGGCGACCCGGCCTGCGCCAACCTGTTCGGCTATTCGGACCCGGACGGCGATCCCTTCACCGGTGACTGGTCGGGCGAGCACTTCTACGACATCGACCAGGTGGGCGCGACGCTGCGTATCGAGCGCAAGATCGGCGAGGCGACCCTGACCTCGGTCACCGGCTACGCCAACTTCGCGCGCAGCTTCTATATCGACACCGACGCCTCGCCCCTGCGGCTGACCGACTTCATCCAGACGGACAAGGTGCACCAGCTCTCGCAGGAGCTGCGCCTCTCGGGCGAGACCGGCCGCGCCAACTGGCTGGTCGGCGGCTTCTATTCGCGTGACGGCGTACGGGTCTACACGCCGGCCTTCTTCGAGAACCTCTTCAACACGCGCCTGCTCAGCACCGCCGACCAGGAGACCACCTCGGCCGCCGCCTTCGCCCATGCCGAATGGACACTCTCTGACCGGCTCAGCCTGGTCACCGGCCTGCGCTACACCTGGGAGAAGAAGTCGAACCTCGGCGAGGTGCACGACCTGGTCGCGCTCTGCCCGGCCAGCTTCCTGACGATGGCGCCCTGCGGAACCTCGCCGATCCGCATCGCCTTCGTCGACGACACCATCCGCGACAGGAACTGGTCCTGGAAGCTCGGCCTCAACTACAAGCCGACGCCGCTCACCCTGCTCTACGTCAGCGCCTCGCAGGGGGTGAAGAGCGGCGGCTTCTTCTCCGGCTTCGCCACCTCCAGCGCCCAGCTTCAGGCCTATGAGCCGGAGCGGCTGATCGCCTATGAGGCCGGCTGGAAGACGCGCGTGCTGGAGGCGGGCCTCAGCCTCTCGGCCAGCGCCTTCTACTACGACTACAAGGACGTCCAGACCTTCATCCGCGACACCTCCGGCGCCCTGCCGATCCAGCGCCTGGGCAATGTCGGCAAGGCCGAGCTCTATGGGCTCGACGCCGAGGCTGTCTGGCGGCCGGCGGCGCTGGAGGGGCTGACCCTGCAGGCCGGCGTCGGCCTGCTGCACGCCGAGCTCGGCGCCTTCACCACCGCCGACGGCCCGGTGGCGGCCGGCAACCGCCTGCCCAACGCGCCGAAGGTGACCTTCAACCTGCAGGCCCGCTACGAGCGGGCGGTGAGCGAAGGCTGGCGCGTCGCTCTGCAAGGCGCCGGTCACTATTCCGACGACGCCTTCAAGGACGCGATCAACGACCCGCTGGTCCGCCAGGAGAGCTACTGGAGCTGGGACGGCCGGGTCTCGCTGATCGGCGAGGAGAGCGGGCTGGAGCTGGCCCTCTGGGGCAAGAACCTCAGCGACGAGCGCCACCTGACCCAGGGCCTCGACCTGCCCGCGCTCGGCTACGGCAACCGCAACTACAACGCCCCGCGCACCTACGGCGTCTCGATCGCCAAGCGCTGGTGAGCCGGCTCGCAAGCCAAGAGCGATGCACCAATACGGCTCGACCACGCGGCGTCAGCCGCGCATTCTTGTGGACGTTCATCCGGGGCCCTCCGAGGACGTAGGTGTGTCGCAACCCCACTTCGTTCAGACGGTCCCCCCAGGCGAACAACCTTCGTAGCAACGATAACTAGTGCATGCGGTGCGAGGTTGACGCCCCACGCTCAGCTCCCTCGCCAATCGGCCGCTGACGCGACGAACAACGCCGCCAGGTCGCGGCGTAGCCTTGCTTGCGCCTCGATCGAGGCCAGCCTGGCGCGCTGCGCCTGCCGGTGCGCGTCCAGGACGGAGAGCAGTGAGCCGGCGCCGTTCTGATAGGCCAGGTTGGCCAAGCGGGCATTTTCGCCGGCGGCTTGCGAGGCGCGCGCCTGGGCCTCCGTCAAAGCCTGGTCCTGCGCAGCGGCGTGCAGCAGATCGGCGACCTGGGCGAAGGCGACCAGGACGGTCTGCCGGTAGTCGGCCAGGGCCTGGTTGCGCGTCGCCTCCGCCCCGCGCTTTTGCGCTCGCAGTTGACCGCCACGGAAGATCGGGAAGGTCAATGACGGGCCCAGTATCCAGCCGCTGCTCTGGTAGTTGAGCACGTCGCTGGGATCGAGGGCCGCCAGCGTGAAATCCGGGGTCAGGCGAAGCTGGGGGTAGAGGGCTGCGGTCGCCACCCCGATATCCGCCGTCGCGGCATGCAGCCGGGCTTCGGCCGCCAGGATATCCGGTCGCCGGCGCACCAGTTCGGACGGCACGCCGAGCGGAACGGCCGCCGGCGCCTTGATGGTCGCCAGATCGATGTCGGGCGGGCTCCACTGGCCCGGCGCGCGCCCGGTGAGCAACGCCAGTGCGTGGCGCGTCTGTGCAAGCTGCTGACGAAGCGCGGGCAGCCGCGCCTCGTCCTCGGCCAGTTGCGCCCGGGCGGTGACGATGGCCGAACGCGGCAGGCCGCCGGCTTCGACGGCGCGCCGGGTCATCTCGACGGTGCGGCGGCTGTCGGCGGTCACCTCCTCCAGCGCGTCGATCTGCTCGCGCAGGGCGGCGATCTCGATGGCGCGCAGCACCACCTCGCCGCTCAGGGTGAGGTAGGCCGCGTCGGTGCGGGCGGCCTGCGCCTGGGCCTGGGCTTCGGCGCTTTCGATGCGCCGCCGCTCGCCGCCGAAGAGATCGAAATCGAACGAGGCCCCGACCCCGATGGAGTAGAGCGAGATCGTCGGGCTAGGAAAGCCCTCGATGCCGAAGGCGGCGGTGTTCACCCGTTCGCGCACCACGCTGGCCTTGCCGTCGAGCTGCACGCCGGCCCCGCCGCTGACAACCGAGAGGTTGGCGCGGGCCCGCTCCAGCGCAGCGTCGGCGGACGCCAGGGTCTGGTTGCGCGAGAGGGCGTCGTCGACCAGCGCGTTGAGCTGGTCCGAGCCGAAGGCGGTCCACCACTGGGGCGGGGCGGACTGCGGCTCCAGCTTCAGCCGCGGGGCGGGTTCGCCAGCCATGGCGTAGCTCGCCACCTTCGGCGCAGCGGGCCGTTCGAAGTCCGGGCCCACCGTCGTGCAGCCGCACAGCAGCGTGCATCCCAAGAGGAATGCGGAAGGTTTAAGCATTCGTCGAAGCCTTCGGCTTGCGCAGGAACAGGATCAGCGGCGCCATCAGGATGCACAGCCAGTAGAGGAGGTGAAAGCTGTCGATATAGGCGACCATCGAAGCTTGCTGGGCGACCCGCTTGGCGAACATCGCCAGACTTTGCGTGGTGTTCAGATCGATTCCCGAGGCGATGATGTTCTGATTGTCCGGCGTGGCCTTTTCGAGCAGCCGCGCCTGGACGATTGTTGAGTTGTAGATCTGCAGCGCCCCGACCATCGAGATGCCGACGCTGCTGCCGACGTTGCGCAGGAGGGTGAAGAGCGAGGCCGCTTCGGTGCGAAGCGCCGGGGCGATGGTGGCGAAGGCCAGGGCCGAAAGCGGCACGAACACCAGGCCAACGCCGAGGCCTTGCAGGAAGCCGGAGACCAGCACCAGGCGCTCATCCATCTGCAGCGAGAAGTGTGACATCTCCAGGTAGGACCAGCCGGTCAGGGCCACCCCCGCCAGGACGATGAGCCGGTTGTCGAACCGCCCGACCAGCCGCCCGACCAGGAACATCGCCAGGAACGAGCCCAGGCCGCGCGGGAGCTGCACCAGCCCGGTGTGCAGGACCGGATAGCCGAGCAGGCTCTGCAGCAGCGTCGGCAGCACGGCCGCGCCGGCGAACAGGAGGATGCCGACGAAGATGATCATCGCCGAGGCGACGATGAAATTGACGTCGGACAGCACGCTGCGGTCGAACAAGGCGCCATGCGGCTTGGTCGCCAGGTGAACCCCGAACACCCAACAGCCCAGCAGGCAGACCGCCAGGTAGGTCCAGATCTCCGGCGAGGCGAACCACTCCTGCCCGGGCCCCCGGTCCAGCAGGGCCTGCAGTCCGGCCAACCCCAGCGCCAGAGCGACATAGCCGAACACGTCGAACCTACGCGCCGCTTTCGGTGGCTGCGCCGACAGGGTGGCGCCGATCATCAGGAAGGCCACGGCCACCAGCGGCAGGTTCATGAAGAACACCCAGCGCCAGGAGAAATTGTCGGTCAGCCAACCGCCCAGCACAGGCCCGAGGATCGGCCCCAGAACCGCGCCCATGCCCCAGATGGACATCGCCTCGCCGTGCTTGTGCGGCGGGTTGATGTCGAGAAGTATCGCCTGCGCCATGGGTACGAAGATCGCCCCGAACGCCCCTTGCATGAGGCGAAAGCCGACCATCGCGTAGATGTTGCTGGCCAGGCCGCAGAGGGTGGAGGCGAGGCCGAAGCCGGCGACGGCGGCCAGCATCAGATTGCGCCTGCCGAACTTGTCCTCGAGCCAGCCGATCGCCGGCGTCGCCAGCACCCCGGCGAGAATGTACGAGGTCAGCACCCAACTCACCTGGTCCTGGGCCGCGGCGGTGCTGGCGCGGATCTGCGGCAAGACGACGTTGGCGATGGTCGAGGCGACCGAGGACAGGATGGTCACCAGGATCACCGCCACGGTGATCAGGGTCCGCTGGGACGGATTGATCTCGTCGTGATTCACGAAGCGGTTCCGGCCGATGTCTGGCCGCGCGTATCGACGGCGACCTTGCCGCTCAGGCCGACAGCCAGCGCGGCGTCGGCGGGCAGTTCGTCGAAGGCGACCCGCACGTTCAGCCGCTGCACCACGTGCACCCAGTTGCCGGTCGCATTCTCGGCGGGCAGCACCGCAAAGCTCGCGCCGGTGCCCGGCGACAGGCTTTCGATGTGCCCCGCGTAGGTCTGGCCGGGGTGGGCGTCGATGCGGATCTTCACGGGTTGGCCGGGCAGCAGGTGCGCGAGCTGGTTCTCCTTGAACGCCGCGTCTACCCACGGCTTGCCCGAAATCAGCCAGAACAGCGTCTGCGCCGGCTGGACGTAGGAGCCGACCTGCAGTTGCGAGACGCGCGCGGCGCGGCCGTCGGCGGGGGCGGTGACGCGGGTGTGGGCAAGGTCGATCTGCGCCTGCTCAAGCCTCGCCTTCGCTTTCAGCACCAGGGGGTGCTGATCGACCGATATGTCGGGGGCGCCGCCGAGGTTCGCCAGGGCGGTGGCCTGGGCCTGGACCTCGGCGTTGAGTTGGGCTTCTCCGACGGAGGCCGCGCTGACGGCCTGGTCGACGTCGCGCTGCGAGGCGACGCCGACGTTGAGGAGATCTCGCTGCCGCGCCGCCTCGTTGCGGGCCAAGCCCGCCCGGGCTCGCGCCGCACGGGTGTCGGCGAGGCTCTGGCGATAGGCCGCGCGCAGGCCCGCGACCTGCAGCCGCGCCGCCGCCAAATCCGCCTCGGCCTGCACCACCGCGACCTTGAAGTCGGCATCGTCCAGCGTGAAGAGGACCTCACCCGCGTGGACCGGTTGGTTTTCCTTCACGCTCACCTGGATCACTCGAGCGCGCACGCTGGCGCTGATCGGCACGCGCGCGGCGGCCACCGTGGCGTTGTCCGTAGACACCACGCCGCTGTGCGTGGTCATCCACACCAGGACCGCTACAGCGATGACGATTGGCGGAACCACCATCAGCAGCAGTCGGCGGCGGCCGGCGAAAAGGCCCTTGATCATCGCGGCGCACGCGCGCGGAGGCGCCAGTCTGCGCTGGGCGGAGAGGTTTTGGTCATGCGGCTGATTCCATCGAAGGTCGTGCCGAGCGTCGCGACCATGCGGAACATTTAGTTTGACGAGCGGCATGAGCCAAATGAAACATGATCACTATCATCATGAATGAAGTTCAATTTCGCGCGCTCGACCTCAACCTCTTCAAGGTCTTCCTCGCCCTGTTGGAATGTCGCAGCGTGAGCCTCACGGCACGCCGCCTCGGCCTCACGCCATCGGCCGTGTCCCACGCCCTGGCGCGGCTACGCCTGGCCTTCGGCGATCCCTTGTTCGAGCGTGCGCAGGGCGGGATGACGCCGACGCCCTACGCGATCGAGGTCGGTCGACGGGCCGGGCCGGCCATGGAAAACCTGCGCAGCGCGATCGAGCCGCTGGACTTCGATCCGCAGGCGTCCGAGCGGCAATTCGTGCTGACCGGCGGGTCCTATTCGGCCGCGGTCTTCCTGCCGCGCCTCCTGGCGCGTCTGCGTGATGTGGCCCCTGGCGTGCGGATCCGCTTCCTGCCGGTGGGCGCCGATTTCGTCGAAGCCGTCCAGCGCGGCCTGGTCGACATCGCCTTCGGCGCCGAGCCGCCACGGCCTGCGAAAGTGGAATGGCTGCCGCTGCTGAAGGACGAGATGGTGTGGGCCGCCCGGCGTGGCCACCCGTACGTGCGGGCGCCGCTGACCATGACCATGTTGCTGCGGGCCCAGCACGTAGTGTTGGAAGACCTCCGCCCAGTCGTCAGCGACGAGTACGAAGAAGCCCGCCGCCTGCTGGACGAAGCGCGGGAACTGCGCGGAAGCCAGGCGCTCGACCTCGAAAGCGGCCGCGTGGCGGCCAGGGTGTCGGACCTGTCGCACGCGCTGGCGGCTGTCCTGGGGTCGGACGCGGTGACGCTCACCCTGCGCCGCTACGGCCAGGCGGCCGCGCCCGAGTTCGTGGAGCTCTTGACCCCGCCGCACCCAACGCCGACGGTCGTGATCGGCGCGGTCTTCGCCAGCGCCCGCGACGCGGGCGTAAATTGGCTTCTCCAAGAAGTCAGAGCACTGACCTGAGCCCCTCTCGGTTTGACAGGATGAAGCCTCAGGCTGGTATGCGCTATGTCTGATGGCTCCCCCAATGTGTCATGGCTGATCGCGGCGCAGCTGTGACCTTGGTTGGTGCGGCCATCATCTCGCTCTGCGCTCAGGGCTCGCCCACTCCACAAACCGCCGAGCGAACTTCGGCGGTGTCAGGACCGCGCGTCCTTCAGATCATATGACCAAGAAGCAAGCATGAGCGCTGATGAGGGCATGTCCACATTCCGTGGCGACCATGATGCCGGGTTTCAGGCGGTCACAGCTAGTTTCGCGCCGATCGCCCCCTAGCCCAAAAACTCCCCAATGGAAGAGCGTGCGCACGCCGCAGCGCCCGTCTAAGATATTGTTTTTACTGAGGAAAGAATGGTGGACGCGGCTGGGATTGAACCAGCGACCCCTACGATGTCAACGTAGTGCTCTCCCGCTGAGCTACGCGTCCAAACCAGGCTCCGGCGAGCGGGGAGGCGCCGATATACGCGCACCGCCCGGCCGAGGCAACCGGGCTCAGGCGGCGACCAGCATCCGTTCCACCTCGGCGACGATCTCGCGCAGGTGAATGGGCTTGGAGAGCACCTTGGCGCCCGGCACCGCCGCCTCGTTGGCGGCCAGGGCCACCGCGGCGAAGCCGGTGATGAACATTATCCGCAGCCCCGGCTGGCGGGCGGCGGCCTGGCGAGCCACCTCGATGCCGTCCAGGCCCGGCATGACGATGTCGGTGAGCAGGAGGTCCCAGTCGCGGTCGAGCGCGGCGGCGGCGGCGTCGCCGTCGGCGCAGGCCTCGACCTCATAGCCGGCGCGTTCCAGCGCGCGCACCAGGAAACCGCGCAGGCTGTCGTCGTCTTCGGCGAGGAGGATGCGCGGCACGGCGGGCGGGTCCCTCTTGCGGATCGGACGGCAAGGTTAAACCGGCAGCTGTAAATCGAGCATGAACCGCGCCGCACGGTTTGACGCCCCTCGCGGCGCATCGTCTTATCGGCCGGATGGATGGACAGGCGACCCTCGACGTCTTCGAGCCGGCGTTCGACGTCTGGCGGACCGGCGGCGCGCCGGCGACCCCGCTGGTGTTCGCCTCGCCGCATTCCGGCCGGTGTTATCCGCAAGAGATGATGGCCGCCGCGGCGCTGGACGCGGCCGCCATCCGCGGCTCGGAGGACGCCTTCGTCGACGAGCTGATCGCCGCCGCCCCGACGGTCGGGGCCAGTCTGATCGCCGCCCGCTACGCCCGCGCCTTCGTGGACGTGAACCGTGAAGCCTACGAGCTCGACCAGGCGATGTTCGAGGAGACCCTGCCGGAGTTCGCCCGCGGGCGCTCGGCGCGGGTGGCCGCGGGGCTGGGCTCAATCGCCCGGGTGGTGGCCGACGGCCAGGAGATCTACGCCCGCAAGCTGTCCTTCGCCGAGGCGCGGCGGCGGATCGAGGTCGCGCACCGGCCCTATCACGCCGCCCTGGCCGAGCTGGTTGCCGAGGCGGTGGCCGAGCACGGTTTCGCCATCCTGGTCGACTGGCATTCGATGCCGGCGGCGGCGGCCCGCATGGCCGGGCGCGGGCGCGGCTGCGACATGGTGCTCGGCGACCGGTTCGGCTCGTCCTGCGCGCCGCTGGTGACGGCCACGGTGGAGCGCGAACTGATGGCGTTCGGCTACCAGGTGGCGCGCAACGCGCCCTACGCCGGCGGCTACACGACCGAGCACTACGGCCGGCCCGCGCGGCGGGTGCACGCCCTGCAGATCGAGATCAACCGGGCGCTCTATGTGCAGGAGAAGACGCTGGCCCGGACCGAGGGCTTCGAGCGGCTGCGCGCGGACCTGGAGTCCCTGGCCCGGCGGCTGGCCGAGTTCGACTGGCGGCGTCTGCGCTAGGACCCTTTGAAACCAGAGCGCTTGCTCGCCGAACCGGCGTCCGCTTCCGCCGGGCCCGCGGCGGACCTTGCGATCCACCCCTGGCCAGCGGGCGCCTGGGCGGTGCTGAACCCGCCGCGCTGTTTGCCGCAGTGGACGGCGAGATGTGGGTGGGCGCCCCTCTTCGGCCGAAGCGCCCGCGCCATTGCGCCATGAGTCAGAACAGGAAGTCGCCCGATGACAGGAGGGTCGCCCCACCGGCGGCGGTGTTCAGGACGACGGCGATCACCTCGTCGTCGAGCGTGTTGATCCCCTGCACGTAGTCCGTGTCGTTGTCGACGTCGAGGATGATCCAGGTATCGACGCCCACGACCACGAGATCGATGTGGTCGCCGATCGACGTGGTGCTCTGTTCGATCGATGTGAGCAGGGCGTCGACGTCGATGTGGTCAGAGCCGATGGCGAAATCGGTGATCGTGTCGCCCCGCCCACCGCCGTCCCCGCGGGCGACGAAGCGGAAGGTGTCGGTTCCGGCCCCGCCGGTCAGCACGTCGGAATCGAACCCGCCCACCAGCGTATCGGCGCCCAGACCGCCGGTGAGCGTGTCGCGCCCGCTGCCGCCGTCGAGAAAATCGCCGCCGGCGCCGCCCGACAAGATGTCGCCGCCCATGCCGCCTGTCAGCGTATCGGCGCCGCCCAGCCCCGACAGCGTGTCGTTGTAATCGGTTCCGACCAGCGTATTGGCGCCGCCATTGCCGGTGAGCGTGTCGCCGGCCTTGGTTCCGGTGTGCAGGGCCTGCCAGAGTTCGGTGAACGTGGTGTCGTCCGCCATCTGGCCGTCGACGTCCCTCAGCGAGGCCAGATCGGCGATCTGGCCCTTGGCGTAGCCGTCGAGGAACCAGCCGGTGAGGCTGGTCAGCTCGACATAGACGTGAAAGTTGTCCCCCGGATCGGTCTCGGACACACGAACGCCGAAGTCGCCGTGGCGCGCGTTGTTGAAGACGAAGGCGTAGCTGTGGCCAGCCGGCGCGTTGTCGTAGGGGTCCAGCTTGTGCTGGTAGTTGCCGCCGTCCTTCTGGACGTCGTTTTCGCCGGTGGCGACGAACATGGGCTTGCTGAACCCATCCCACGAGGTCCCGTCCTCGTCGTCGTAGAAGCCGTAGGGATTGTGGCCCTCCTCGTCCTCCATCGCGCCGCCGGCCGACAGGTCGATCAGGGCGTCGAAGCGCGAGTCGCCCCAGTTCACGATGTTCCCGTAGAGGTCCTTGATCGAGACGCCCGCCGCGACCTCGGCGGTCGAGCCGCCGGCCGAGTAGCCGGCGGCGACGACGTACCCGCTGGATGAATAGCCCGGCCCCAGTTCGGCGAGCAGGTCGCCGATGTGGTCGAGCGCGGTCTTCATGTCCTCGACCCGGTTGAACAGGAACCCGTTCACCGCCCCGTCGAACTCGTCCTCCAGGGGAAGGTTGTCGATCTGGCTCTGCGTGGCGTCGCGCCCTTCGGCGTGGGCGGGCAGGATGACGATGTAGCCCTGACTGACCCAGTAGAGGGGCAACGAGGAGGTGATGCCGTCGTGGGTCTGGTCGGCCTCGCCCCGGGTGCCGTGGCTGTAGATGATCACCGGGTATTCCCCCGGTTCGTCGGGCGCATAGACGTAGACGTCGACATCGACATCGACCAGCGGCTCGGCCGCCTCGTCGTCCGCGATTTGGCGGGGCTGGTCGGTAAAGGTCAGCATTGCTGAAGCCACGGGTCATTCCCTCCTGCTGAATGGATCGCGCGCATGCGTCGGGCCTGGCGGCCCGGTGAACCGGCGGCGTCGATCGGGTTTGCCCGGCAAGCCGGGCCGCTTGCATCTCCCAGCGCCTGTCCTCTTTGCGGGGTGCGGCGCAGCCTACGAATAGCCAGTCGATGTAAGATTGTCCAACAATATATGAAATATTGCATACAACTCTGGTGGGGCTAAAGCCGGGCAGGCGCGCGGGAGCGCCGCCTGGACGGCGGACTGCGTCGGCGCTCCGGTGGAGCGCGCCAGTGAGCGACAAGCGTGAAGGGAAGCTCTAAGGCAGGCCGTTCTCCCTCAATCGCGCAGGATGTGATGGCCTACAGCACGCTGACCTACGACATCGACGACCGGATCCTCACGCTCACGCTTAACCGGCCCGACAGCCTCAACGCCTTCACTGTCGAGATGGCGCACGAGCTGATCGATGCCTTTCGGCGCGCCAGCGACGACGATGCGGTCGGCGCCATTGTGGTGACGGGCCGGGGCCGCGCGTTCTGCGCCGGCATGGACCTCTCCAGGGCGGGCAATGTCTTCGGACTCGACGAAGCCCAGAGTCCGACCCTGTCCGACATGCGCGAGCGGCTGGAGGACCCCGCCATTCGCGACGGCGTGCGCGACACCGGAGGGCGAGTGACGCTCGCCATCTTCGACTGCAAGAAGCCGGTCATCGCCGCCATTAATGGGCCGGCTGTCGGCATCGGCCTGACCATGACCCTGGCGATGGACATTCGGATGGCGGCCGATAGCGCGCGCATGGGGTTTGTGTTTGGCCGGCTCGGAATCGTTCCCGAGGCGTGCTCGAGCTGGTTTCTCCCGCGGCTGGTCGGGCCGCAGCAAGCCCTGGAGTGGGTCTTGTCCGGCGATATCTTCGATGCGGAGGAGGGCTTGCGGGGCGGGCTTTTGCGCTCCATCCACCCCAGGGACGACCTCCTGCCGGCGGCCTATGCCCTGGCGCGGAAGTTCATCGATCGTCGCTCGCCGGTCGCCGTGGCGCTGGCGCGGCAGATGCTGTTGCGCAACGCTGCCCAGGCGCATCCGATCGAGGCGCATCGCGTGGATTCATTGGCGATGTTCTACACCAGCATCGGCGACGGCAAGGAAGGCGTCGCCGCATTCCTGGAGAAGCGCGACCCGACGTTCGCCGGCCGGGCGACGGCGATGCCGCCGTTCTATCCGTGGGACGAGGCGACCTGAGGCGCGCGCCGGGGTTCGGCGCCCGCCGCTGGCGCCAGGCGCGGGCTCGCGGTGTCGATAGCCTGGGCGTTCACGCCGCGGTCCCGGGCTTTTTGAATGTCAGCCGGCGTCTGCGGCGGCTGAAACATAACGGGCGTGTTCCTTGGCGCGCCCTGTGGTAACGCGCCAGCCTCGTTAGGCGCGAGGAGCTGAGAGAGCGCATGGCCCGGCAGGCCGACCACGAACTGAGGCGACGACAATTCGCCGCGGCCGCGCTGGCGGTGATCTCGCGCGAGGGGCTCGAGGGCCTGACCATGCGCAACGTGGCCAAGGAGGCCGGCTTCACGACCGGCGCGCTGACCCACTATTTCCAGTCGAAGGACGAGGTGCTGATCGCCGTCTCCGAGCAGGGCGCCGAGATTGTCCGCCCGATGATGGACGAGGCGGCCACGGGGATGTCGGCGCGCGAGGCCCTGCGCGACCTTTTGCACACCATCCTGCCCACCTCGACGGCGATGAAGGCGCAGTGGCGCTGCTGGCTGGCGTTCTGGGAGCGGGGCGCCCACAGTCCGCAGGTGCAGCGGGTGATGCGCGAGCGCTACGTCGAATACATGGGCCGGGTCTCGACGGTGATCCGCCGCGCGCAGGAGCAGGGAGAGGCGCCGCGCGAGCTCGATGTCGAGCGGGTGGCGCGCGAGATCATCGCCCTTGTCGACGGGCTTGGCGTGCAGGTCCTGCTGGGCGCGGGCAAGTTCACCAGCGTCGCCCTGCGCCAGTTCGTGGACTCGCTTGTGGACCTGCGCCTGGGACCCGTTCCCGAGCCTCGCCGCAAACCGTCGCGCGTGTCCGGTTAGCGTTCAACCATAACGCCCGTTACCTCGTTTCCCAGGCCGCGCCAAAGGGCGTTCGCTTGCCCCGACGCACCAGCGCTTCCCAAGGGGCCCCCGGCCGCTTCAATCCAGAACACATGTTATATTATTGCTTGCGGTCGCGACAAAACCATCGTTATGCTTTCCCCATAAGATGAATGTCGGACGGCTCCGCTGACGCGGGCGCCGCCGGGATCGCACAGGGGAGATGGAGACGTGTCCGAGGCGGCGTGGGCGCTGTCGCGCTTCTATCATACGGTCGTCAACTGCCGGGACCTGGACGAGTCCGTCGCCTTCTATCGGCTGCTTGGCTTCGAGGTGCTGAACGACCGTCGCAACGTGGTGTGGCCGGAGTTCGTCGCCGGCATCTTCGGACTGGCGAAGGCCGACGGGCGCGGGGTGCTGATGGTGCTGCCGTCGGACCCGGACGGTCCGATGATCGACCTGATCGAATGGGTGGAGCCCAGGGCCGCTTTTCCCGACCCGGCGGCCCGCAGACAGGCGGTGCCCCGGATCATCGCCTTCAGGACCCGCAATGTGCACGCCGCCTACGCGGCGCTCACCCAGGCGGGCGTCGTCTTCACCCAACCCGTGCACACGCCGGACGCCAACCTCGGCATCGTCGGCACGGCGTGCTGTTACGACCCCAACGGCAACATCATCGAGATGATCGAACTGCAGCCCGGCGTACGCCACTCGCGCGCCAACGAGGCGTTGGGCGCAGATGGGCCGCGCTGACTTGGGCGCGGGCCGGCACGGCAACGACGGATCGGGGAGGGATCTGCAGATGGCCAGGATGATTAGGCGCCGGGCGCGCCTTCTGGGCGGCGCGGCTGCAGCCGTGCTGATGGCGGGCGCCGCGCAGGCCGCCGAGCCCGCCGACACCACGGTCAGCGAGGTGGTCGTCACCGCCCAGTTCCGCGAGGAGAACGTCCAGCGGGTGCCCATCCCGATCACCGCGGTCGGCGCTGAGGACCTGCAAAAACAGGGCGTGATCGGCTTCAAGGAGCTGGGAACGCGCGTGCCGTCGCTGCGGTTCGGGGCCGGCGTCACCGGCGGCGAGAACGTCATCACCATGCGCGGCCTGGGCAGCCAGAACACAACGCCGGGTGGGGATTCGCCGGTCGCCTACAATATCGACGGCGTCTACGTGCAGCGCACGACCTCCATCGACCCGGAGTTCTATGACATCGCCCGGGTGGAGGTCCTGCGCGGGCCGCAGGGCACCCTCTACGGCCGCAACTCGGTGGGCGGCTCGATCAACGTCATCACCAACAAGCCGGCCGGCGAGTTTGCCGCCGGCCTCGACGCCATGCTGGGCAACTACGACGCGCGCACCTTCCGCGGGTTCGTCAACCTGCCATTGTCGTCGGGCGGCGACACCCAGGTCGCCGCGCGCCTGACCGCCGTCTCGGCCCAGCACGACCCTTACACGAAGAACCTGTCGGCCAAGCCCACGGCCACCAACCAGCTCGACCGCCTCGACTATCAGATGGTCCGCGCTCAGCTGGCGGTCGACTTCAGCCCGCGGACGCGCCTGCTGCTGGCCGCGCACCGCACCTGGAGCGAGGGGGTGTCCGCCACGGCGACGGCCTGGTGGCAGACGCCGGCCCGCTACATGACCCCGCCGCTGGGCATCCCCGCCGGCTCGGCCTGCGATTTCAGCACGGCCGCGAAGTTCGACCCGCGGCGGGTCTGCCACGACGCCCCCGACGTGGGCGAGAACGACACCCAGCTCTACTCGGCGACGCTGGACTACGAGGCGCCGCTCGCCACCTTCACCTCGGTGACGGCCTACGGGAAGAGCCACGTCGACCAGATCAGCGACGGCGACGGTTCGGACCTGCCGATCGCGGTGGGCGATGCCTGGCGGCTGGAGGCCAAGCAGTTCTCGCAGGAGGTGCGGCTGGCCTCGAACGGCGAAGGCGCCCTGACCTGGGTGGTCGGCGGCATCTACTTCCACGGCAAGAACTTCCAGGACTTCTCCTACCGCGACCTCGGCTACAACGACTTCGGCCCGACCGTGCCGTTCGACCAGTTCAACTTCCTGAGCAACGGGGTCAGCAAGACCAACGCCCTGGCCGCCTTCGGCCAGTTCGACTACGACTTCGGCAAGACCGACGCCGGGCTGCCCCTGATCCTGACGGCGGGCATCCGCTACACCCGCGACAAGAAGTCGGGCTTCAACTCGCTGGACTACCAGCTGCCGCTGGCCTGCGGCGGCAGCTGCGGCGTCACCGAGGGGCCATTCAGCGAGACCTGGAACCGCATCACCGGCAAGGTGGGGCTGAGCTACCAGCTCAACGAGGACACCATGCTGTTCGCCTCCGTCGCGCGCGGCTACCTGGCGGGGGGCAACATCACCGGCCTCGGCAACATCTACGATCCCGAGACCCTGACCTCGTTCGACGTGGGCCTGAAGTCGCGCTTCCTCGACGACCGGGTGCAGCTCAACCTCGCAGCCTACCACCAGAAGATCAAGAACCTGCAGGTGTTCATCCAGAGCGCCACGCAGTCGGGCATCAACAACGTCGACGGGACCACCGACGTGAACGGGCTGGAGGCCGAACTGACCGCCGTGCCGGTGGAGGGCCTGCGTTTCAACGCCACCGTGACGCTCACCGATGCGGAGTACGGGCGCTACATCACCCGCGCCGCGCGCTTCGGCGGCCCGGGCCCGGGGTGCGACCCGGTGACGCTGCTCTGCAACTTCAAGGGCAACAACCTCAACCAGACGCCGCCCTACACGGTCAATCTGGGGGCCGAGTATCGCTTCGAGACCGCCATCGGCGCCATCACGCCGCGGCTCGACGTCTATTTCTCGGGCCGCGTGGACTTCCTGGCCGACAACTACATCACCTCGCGCCAGAAAGCCTACCACACCACCAATGCGCGGGTGACCTGGGAGAGCCCGGACCGGAAGTACCGGGTCGAGGCGTTCGTCGCCAACATCGAGGACGACGACATCATCTCGAACGACGGCCTGCAGTCGATCACCCTGGGCCAGCAGGGCCTGCAGCCCGACAACTTCGTCTATTACCCGCCGCGCACCTACGGCGTGCGGGTCGGGGTCAACTTCTGAGGAGAGGGGGGCGAAGGGTGGTTCGCCCGCGCCCCTCGCGTTCGCCATGTCGATGGAATGGCCCGTGCGCGGCGACTGGCTGGCGCAGGTGCGCGAAGCGCCCCTGGAGCCCGGCCTGCCGATCGTCGACGCCCACCACCACCTCTGGAAGCTGCCGCACGACACCTACCTGCTGGACGATTTCCTGGCCGACGCCGACCCGGCGCGGGGCGGGCACAACATCGTCGCCAGCGTCTTCGCCGAGTGCGCGGCCATGTACCGGCCGGGCGGCCCGCCCGAGCTGCGCTCGGTCGGGGAGGTGGAGTTCGCCAACGGGGTGGGCGCCCAGGCGGCCAGCGGCGCCTTCGGCCCGGTGAAGGCCTGCGCGGCGATGTTCGGCTCAGCCGACCTGATGCTGGGCGAGCGCGTGGGCGAGGTGCTGGACCTGCACATGGCGCGCGCGCCGGACCGCTATCGCGGCGTGCGGCCGATCGTCTGCGCCGACCCGCACGGCGCGCTCGACCCCTGGCCCAGCGCCCCGGCGGACATGATGCGGAGCCCCGCCTTCCTCGCCGGCGCGCGCGAACTGGAACGGCGCGGCTTGTCGCTCGACGTCTGGGTCTTCCACCATCAGCTGGACGAGGTCGCCCGGCTGGCGGCGGCCCTGCCGGGCCTGACCCTCATCCTCGACCACATCGGCACGCCGCTGGGCCTGGGCTGGTACGCCGGGCGCCGAGAGGAGGTGTTCGCCGCCTGGCGCGCCGGGCTCGCGGCGGTCGCCGCGCATCCGAATGTCCTTTTGAAGCTGGGCGGGCTCAATATGCACTTCAACGGCTTCGACTGGCACGCCCGGGCCATGCCGCCGACGTCCGACGAGCTGGCCGCCGCGAACGGCCCCTACTACGCCGCCGCCATCGAGCTGTTCGGCCCGGCGCGCTGCATGTTTGAAAGCAACTTCCCGATGGACAAGCGGGCGTGCGGCTACGGCGTGCTGTGGAACGCGCACAAGAAGATGGCCGCGGCGTTCAGCGCCGACGAAAAGCGGCTGATGTTTCACGACGTGGCCGCGCGGGCCTATCGCATCCAGGGCCTGGCTGAGCTGGTTGCATGAAGGACATACCAATCGTTACGCAAAGGCGCTGACCCGGCTGTTCGTCAGCTCCCTATGAAATTGACTCGAGTTTGGCCGGTCGATAACATAACAATCGTTATAAAATAGGTGAGGACAGGGCGTGAAGTTCGACATCTTCTGCGAGATCCAGCGGGCGTTTCCGTGGCATGGACAGGACGAGGCGAGCCTCTTTGGGGAAATCCTGGAGCAGGCCCGCGCCGCCGACGCGGCGGGCTTCACGGCCTGGTGGCAGGTGGAACACCACGGCGCCCCGGAGTTCAGCTATTCGGCCGCGCCCGAACTGGTGCTGACGGCCATCGCCATGACCACGCAGCGCTTGCGGGTGGGCCACGCCGGGGTGCTGGCGCCCTTCAACATCAACTCGCCCCTGCGCGTGGCCGAGCGGGGCGCGACCCTGGACGTGCTCTCCGGCGGCCGCTTCGAAATGGGCCTGGCCAAGTCCGGCGGCAAGGAATGGGAGACCTTCGGCGTCGATCCGGAGAAGGCGCGCGACCAGGTGCGCGACGCCATGCACATCATCCCGCGCGTCTGGACCGAGCCGGAGTTCTCCTGGGAGGGGGCCGACTACAGGGTGCCGCCGCGCGAGATCGTGCCCAAGCCGCTGCAATCCCCGCATCCGCCGCTATGGCAGACCTGCGGCTCGCCGGAGAGCTTCTACATGGCCGGCGAGATGGGCGTCGGCGCGCTGGGCACCACCCTGCTGAGCCCGGTGAAGTTCCTCGGCGAGATGTTGCGCGAGCACGACCGCGGGCTGGCCGCCTGCCAGACGCCGGCCGGGCGTTTCGTCAACCGCCAGAAGGGCTGCTTCACCTTCGTCCATATCGCCGAGACGCGCGAGGCGGCCATCGCCAACGGCGCGGCCTGGTCGGCCCTCTGGTACGTCAACGCCGCGCCGCGCGTGTTCAAGGTGCCGCGGCGGGTCTGGTACGACATGATCAAGGCCGGCCTGCACCCCAATTCGGCGCGCGACACGGCCGCTCAGGCCCAACTCGACCCGAACGAGACGGTGATCCACGACGACGACCCGCCGGTGGTGGTGCTGCTCAAGCGCATGGCCCAGGGCGAGGCGATCGACAAACGGGAGGCGCAGGAGGTGCTGGAGCCGCTCGACTGCGTGGTCATCGGGGACGCCGACCACTGCGCCGAGAAGCGCCGCGGCTACGAGGCGATCGGCGCCGACCGCATGATGTGCATGATGCAGTTCGGCGCCATCCCGCACGCCGCCGTATTGAAGAGCATCGAACTCGCCGGCCGCCTGCTGGTCCCGGCGTTCGCCCGCGCGGCCTAGAGCAAACTCCGATCCCATTGAATCGGATTTCGCTCAAGACTCCTTGAAATTAGAGCATTTTCTTCGCCGAACCGGCGATCACTTCGGCGGAAAATGCACCAGGATCCCTTCCGATTCACGCGGAATCATTGCGGGACAGGCCAGGGAAGGGGCGGGTCAACGCAATGATGCGCGGATCGCGCCGACGAAATTGTCGCGCTGAACATAGAGCTCGGAAGACCTGGCGTCGGACCAGGCCGAGTTGACCGCCACCACCAGGCGTTCGTCGGGATAGACCAGGATCGCCTGGCCGTGGATGCCGACGGCCGCGTAGGATCCGTCGCCCTGGGTCCACCAGAAGTATCCATAGCTCTCGCGTTCCGGCTGGCCCGTGGGCAGCAGCGGGCTGGTCGCCTCGCTCACCCATCCCTCGGGGAGGACGGCCTCGCCGTCGATCAGGCCGCCGTCCAGCATGAACTGGCCTACGCGCGCATAGTCGCGCAGCGTCAGGCTGAGACAGCAGCCGCCGCGCTCGTGGCCGCCGGCGTCACGCATCCAGGCGGCGTCCTGCTCCATGCCGTAGGGCGCCCAGATCTTCTCGGAGAGATAGTCGGAGATCGGCTTGCCGACTGCCCTGGAGAGCAGGACGCCCGCCAGGTCGGTCTCGCCGGTGTTGTAGGTGAAGGCCGCGCCCGGCGCGTTCTGGCGCGGCAGCTTGCGCATGTAGCTGACGATCGGGTTGACGCCTGGCTCGGTGACCGCGCCGCCCACCTTGCCGACGTCGGAGTCCGGGTCGGTGTAGTCCTCGTTCCATTTGACTCCCGAACTCATGGTCAGCAGGTGGCGCACGGTGACGCCCTCATAGGCGCCGCCGGCCATTTCGGGAACGTAGTCGGTGACCAGGGCGTCGAGCCCGGTGATCTTGCCGTCGGCGATGGCGGCGCCGATCAGGGTGGAGGTGATCGACTTGGCCACCGAGAACGAGGTCCACCGGTCCTGCGGGCCACGGCCCAGCCCATAGCGCTCCAGCACGATCTCGCCGTCCTTCAACACCAGCAGGCCGGAGATGTTCTGGGCCTCCATGAAGGACGCGACGTCGTACGTCCGGCCCTCTTGGGTGAAGGTTGAAGGAACCTGAATATCGGCGAGCGGCATGTCGCGCACCACGTCGCCGCGCTTGACCACCGCCACGGGGAACATCTTTTCCACGCTGCTGAAGGCCGCCGCACGCTGTTGTGGGGTCCAGCGGCGCATCTGCGCCAGGTCCGGCGGCGGCGTTTCCACCTTCGCGGGAACCGCGGCGAGAACGGAGGCGCATGCCAGAAGCGAAAACAGTGACATCATTATCCTCTTTAGTTCGGCCCTGCATACGCCGAATCCCGCAAGGGGCAAACCTTCCCGGC
This sequence comes from Caulobacteraceae bacterium, assembly GCA_020852035.1. Taxonomy (GTDB): domain Bacteria; phylum Pseudomonadota; class Alphaproteobacteria; order Caulobacterales; family Caulobacteraceae; genus Phenylobacterium. Next base: position 13,143 of record JADZBR010000175.1, on the reverse strand, counting down.
GCGGCTAAGGCATTTTCTGCCAAAGTGGTCGCCGGTTCGGCGAAGAAAAATGCTCTAATTTCAGGATTCTTGAGCAAAATCTGATTCAATGGGATCGGATTTTGCTCTGGCGCGTCAGGGTGGGCTAGTAGAGGTCGAGAACGGTGGCACCGCCCAGCTCGGACAGCACGATGTCCTTCACCCGGTGCATGTGAAGCGCCAGGCCGCCTCGGCCGCCGTCCGGGTTGCGTTGCTCCAGCATCCCGTAAAGCACTCGGTGGCTTTCCAGGGCCGCCCTGTTGAGCTCCAGCTGATCGGCCCGCTCTTGACCTCGATGAGCGCCTCGGCCTCCAGCACGCGGAAGGCTTCACGCAGCGACGCGCGCGAGACATTGAACTCGACCATCATGTCCGCCTCGGGGGGCAGGGCGTCGCCGGCCTTCAGCTCTCCGAGCACGATCCGCCGGCGAAGGGTTTCGGCGATCAGCTCCGCGGCCTTGGGAACGCGGATCTCCCTGTGGGGCGGATTGGCGCGAGGGGCGGGGGCCTCCCGCCGCGCGGCGCCGGGGCTCGGGCCGGTGGCCCGAAATCGGCGATGTGTATGGCCTTGTCCGATCTCCACGGGCTAAAGGCCGTCACTGATCGATCCGATGCTGGGAGCTTCAAATGTCAGAACGCGCTTTGCACCCCGAAACCCTGGCCATCCATGCGGGCTGGCGGGCCGACCCCTCGACGGGGTCGGTGGCCGTGCCGATCCATCAGACCACCTCGTTCCAGTTCCGCGACGCCGACCACGCCGCCTCACTGTTCGCGTTGCAGGAACTGGGCAACATCTACACGCGCATCATGAACCCGACGACCGACGTGCTGGAAAAGCGCGTGGCCGCGCTGGAGGGCGGCGTCGGCGCCCTGGCGGTGTCGTCCGGCCAGGCGGCCTCGGCCTTCGCGGTGCAGAACCTGGCGAAGGCAGGCGACAACATCGTCAGCTCCATCGCGCTCTACGGCGGTACCTACAACCTGTTCGCCAACACCCTGAAGGACCAGGGCATCGAGGTGCGGTTCGTCGATCCGACCGACCCCGAGGCGTTCCGCAAGGCCACCGATGAGCGCACCCGCGCCTATTACGCCGAGACCCTGCCCAACCCGAAGCTGGAGGTGTTCCCGATCGCCGAGGTCGCGGCCATCGGCAAGGAATTCGGCATCCCGCTGATCATGGACAATACCGCAGCCCCGCTGCTCTGCCGGCCGCTCGACCACGGCGCCGCGATCGTGATGCACTCGACCACGAAATACATCGGCGGGCACGGCACCTCGATCGGCGGGCTGATCGTCGACGGCGGGACTTTCGACTGGGAAGCCAATCCCGAACGCCAGCCGATGCTCAACACGCCGGACGCCTCCTATCACGGAGCGGTGTGGACCCAGGCGGTCAAGCCGCTGGGGCCGATCGCCTACATCCTGCGCGCCCGGGTCATCCTGCTGCGCGACCTCGGCTCGGCGATGTCGCCGTTCAACGCCTTCCAGATCCTGCAGGGCGTCGAGACGGTCGCCCTGCGGATCGAGCGCCACTGTTCCAACACCCAGAAGGTGGCCGACCACTTGGCGGCGCGCAAAGGCGTGTCGCGCGTCATCCACCCCTCGCAGCAGACCGGCGAGGCGCGCGCCCGCGCCGACCGCTACATGAAGGGCGGCTACAGCGGGCTGCTCGGCTTCGAGCTGGAGGGCGGGGTCGAGGCCGGCCGCAAATTCATCGACGCGCTGCAGATGTTCTACCACGTCGCCAACCTCGGCGACGCGCGCAGCCTGGCGATCCACCCGGCCTCCACCACCCATTCGCAGCTCACCGCCGAGGAGCAGGTGGCCACCGGCGTGACCCCCGGCTACGTGCGGCTGTCGATCGGGCTGGAGCACATCGACGACATCCTGGCCGACCTGGAAGGCGCCCTGCGCGCCGCTCTGGGCGAATAGGGACGCCGGTGGCCCAGGACGTCAGCGAACTGGTCAGCATCCTCGACATCGAGGCGATCGACCTGGACATGTTCCGTGGCCATACGCCGGCGGGCGAGAGCCGGCGCATCTACGGCGGCCAAGTGGTGGCCCAAGCGCTGGCGGCGGCCTATCGCACGGTCGAGGGCCGGGTCTGCCACTCGCTGCACTGCTATTTCATCCGCGGCGGCGATCCGAAGATCCCGATCCTCCTGAAGGTGGAGCGGGTGCGCGACGGCGGCTCCTTCACCATGCGGCGGGTAACCGCCGTGCAGCATGGCAAGCAGATCTTCAACCTCTCCGCCTCGTTCCAGACGCCCGAGCAGGGCCTGGAGCACCAGATCGCCATGCCGCCTACGCCAGGCCCGGAGGGGCTGCTGGACGAGGACCAGCTGCGCGCGGCCGCCGGCGACACCGAGAAACGCCGCACCTGGCCTGTGGAGGTGCGTCCGGTCGATCCCCTGCCGCCCGGCAAGCCGCCGGTCATGGAGCCGGTGCAGTCGGTCTGGTTCCGCGCCCGCCAGCCGCTGGGGGACGATCCGATGATCCACCAGTGCGCCCTGGCCTATGCGACGGACATGACGTTGCTGGACACCTCGCTGCGGCCGCACGGGATCGACTGGAACTCCGGCCGGCTGCAGGTCGCGAGCCTGGATCACGTGTTGTGGTTCCACCATCCGACCGACTTCACCCGCTGGCACCTCTATGCCCAGGACAGCCCCTCGGCCTCGGGCGGGCGCGGCACGAACCGCGGCGCGATCTTCGACCCGGACGGGCGGCTGGTCGCCACCGCGGCCCAAGAGGCGCTGATCCGGTACCGCTAGGACGCTTGGGCGGGCCGGGTTCGGCCGGTGTTAAGGTTTGCCCGGCAGGATGCCCGCTCCACAAGCGGGCCTTCAAATGTCGAACAGGACCATCCTGGCCGCCGCCGTGCTGGCGATCGCGACCGGCGCCTCCTCGCAGGCGTTCGCCGCCGACGGTTCGGCGAGCACCACGATTTCGGTTCGTGCGCAGGTGCCGGTGATCTGTCGGGTCGAACTCTCCAGCCATCATGTCCGGCCTAACCGCCACGGTATAGTCGACCTGGGATCGGCGCATGAATTCTGCAACGCGCCGCGCGGCTATCGCGTGCTGATGCAGCATCCGGCCAACCTGCGCCATGCTGCGCTCTGGGTTGGCGGCGAGCGCATTCCGCTGTCGCCGGGGGGCGAGACGATGCTCACCGATTCAGATCAGCCCAACGCGCGGTCGGTGCGGGTCAAGCTCGACCTGGGGCATTCGTCGGTGCATTGCCCGGCCCTGGGCGTTCGCATCGAAGCGAAGTCCTGACGGGCTCTAGTTGGCCGGCATCAGCGTCAGGAGCAGGGTGTCGGCGTAGGTCCCGGCGTGCTTGTCGGCCACGCTTTCGACGTTCACTTCCAGCGGCATCTGACGCCCCGCCAGCCCGGCGCGGGCCTGGACCTGCGCTGAGCCGCCGTCGACCGCCAGGGCTTCGCCGTCGAGCGCGGCGACATAGCGGATACGGTCGGCCGAGGTCGCCGAGACAGCGGTTTCGCGCCGCAACTCGCCGCCGTTCAGGCTTCGGGCGGTGACCCGATAGGGACCTGTGCTGCGCACCGATATCTGCAGGGTCCGCGACCGCAGGGCGAAATCCTGAAAGTCGATCTGGCCGGCGGCCGACGCCCCGGCGACATTGGCGCTGAGCACATTGGGCACCGCCACCGATACGGCGATCGCGCCTTGCGTCTCGAACGGGATCGTCTGTTCGTTGTCGCCGCACCAGAAGCGGACGGTGAACTGCTCGCGGTAGACGCCGGCGGCGAAGTCCTCGTTGCGAAGATCGACCAGACGCAGCACGACGTCGCGCTGCACCGCCTGCTGGTTCTTCTCGAGTACGATCTGGCCCGAGCGGAGCAGGGAATAGGCTTCGCTGCGCGAGCTTCCGATATAGCGCGAGGAGTCCGGGCTCTGCCATTCCACGATGGGACCCCGCGTCAGGCCGACGCGCGAGCGCACGCTCGAGTCTTCATCGACGATCTGGTAGCGCAGGGCGATGGGGTCAGTCCCCACGCCGGTGCGCCGGAACGTGAGCACGAACGGCTGGGCGAGCTCTCCCGGTCCGGAGGCGTCCAGAGCGTCGATCCGCACCGGCGGGACGACGATCGGGTCCACCGTCGCGCACTGCGCCCAGGCCGCCGAGGGCAGGGCGATGGCGGTCGACGCGAGCACGGCCCGGACAAGTCGACGGTTCATCTCAGGGTCTCCTATCTGACCGGCCGAAGGTCGCCGACGCGCGCCACGCCGTCGGGGCTTTCGGGGATGCGCAGGTCGTAGGTCAACGGGTTGTCGCCCGGCATTTCGATCCGCCAGCGACCGGCTTTCAAGCCCCCGGCGCCGAAGGCGCCCTGGCGGTTGGTGAACACTTGGACGCGCCGGCCTTCGCCGCCCTGTTCGATCGCGACGCCCGCCAGCAGCGTCAGGGGCGCGTCCGTCTCGGAAAGCAGCCGGCCGATCACCGTGACGCCGTAGTCCGACCCGATGGTGGCGACATAGCCCGCCTTGTAGGGCGCGCGAACCCGCAGCGCGCCCTGGCCGATGTCAAACCCGGCCGGGGCGTCGGGCGCATCGACGATGACGGTGCGCGGCGAGTAGGCGCTGATCTGGCCGTAGAGGGCCGGGCCGAGCAGGCCGGATCGCGCGTAGTAGCCGTCTTCGGAGGGCTCGACTTCGATCGCGACATCGTCGGCGCCCTCGTAGGGCCGGAAGATCGCGAAGCCGTCGCCGACCTGGCGGCCGACCGCGAAGGCGCCGTCGGCGAAAGCGATCGCGGTCGAGGCGCGCAACGAGGTGCGCTGGTCGCTGATCTTGCTCTCAAGCGCCGAGTAGGCGGTGTTGTGCGCCAGGCCGAAGTCCGCGCGGTTGCCCGCATAGGCGGCCGACCCATTGAAGCCGTAGACGTCCGAGGCGACGTCCAGATTGCCGGAAGCGCTCCAGGCGCCTACGCCGCGGCCACCGGAGGTCTGATACCCGAGGCGTGTGCGTTTATCGACGCTGTCATACTCCACGCGCGCCGACCCGGTGGCCCCGAACCGGCGAACCAGCGCCACGCTGAAGCCCGCGCCCGAAGCGAAACCGCCGTCCCGCCAGTCGAGATCGACGATGACATTCATGGCTTCGGTCAGGCGCCGGCCATAGGTCAGGCGCGCCGCACGTTCGTCCTGCACGTCGCCGCGGCCCTTGGCGTAGCGCAGTTGCACGCCCACGAACGAGGCGTCGCCGAACGACCGGTTCACCCCGATCGAGGCGTTGACCGAGTAAGGATTGACGATGCCGAACTGTCCGACCGAGCCGAACGCCGTGCTGCGCAGTTCGAGCCCCGCGACCAGCGAAGTGGCGCCCCTTTCGCCCTGCATCAGCCGATCGAAGGTGATGTTCGCGGCATAGCCGGATCCGACGCCCTTGAGGTGGCTGGCCGCCAGGTCCATGCCGAGGGTGCCGAGCGGCATGCCCCACACCGTCTCGCCTCCGACCATGCCGCCCTCTCGCCCGGCCTGGAAGTTGGCGCCCAGGGTCATGTTCTCGCGCCACCCGTAGCGGTAGAAGCCGGCCGCCTGATAGTCACTGGTATAGTGGATGCCGCGGCCCATGCGGTCGGCGCGGACGCCGGCGAAGAGGCTGTATTCCGAAAGGCCCGGGGCCAGCTGCGTGCGATCCAGGAAGATCGAGAACGCGACGACTTCGCGGCGCCCCGCGTCGTCGACGATGTTCAGCTCGATGTCGTTCGAGCCCTGGACGAACGGAAAGTCGCTGACGTCATAGGTCCCCGGCTGCAGGCGCAGGGTCCGGACCGTGCGGCCGTTGACGATCGCCTCGACGGTCGATGGCCGGTCCAGGCTGAAGGCGCGCGCGCCGCGGGGGGCGACATTGCGCTGGGGGTCGAGCAGCGAAAAGCTCTTGGTGATACTGATGCCGGCGAGCTGATCCGACGACTGGAAGCCGCGGGTCTGCAGGGTGACGTCGCCGACGACCCAACGGTTGAGATGCCGCGCGTCGTCGTAGACCAGGCGCGTGCCGTTGCGTGTGAAGCCGCCGTCGTAAGAACTCCAGGTCCCTTCCGATTCCAGCACCACGCCCTTGTAGCGGACCGCCCCGTCGATCAGGGCGAGCGGGTCGCCAAGGCCCGTCTTGGCCCCCTTGTGGACGTAGTCGGTCGAGCCGGCGAGGTTGAGGAAGGCGGCGAACTTCGCGGGCTGGGCGAAGTCACCGTAGGTTTCGCGGTCCAGGTCGGAAATGCCGATCGCCTGGCGAGAGCGGGCCGCGGGCGGGATCGACAGCGAAAGCTCCAGGACCCGAGGGTCGAAGGCGATGGGCAGGCCCAGGGCGGCGAGGCGTTCAGGCGGCAGGAAGGCCCCGGGCAGCGCCTCCGCCCGCAGGGGTTCGAGCGCGTCCGGATCGAGGGTCTTCTTGAGGAGGTCGAGCACCTGGCCGGCGGCGATCTCTATCCGATCGTCGGGGAGCACTCGCATCTCGACATCGCCGAGGTAGATGGCCCCGTCCTTCAGCGGCGCGACGATGGTGAGCGTGCGGCCGGAAGGGTTGAGTTGGCGAGGGGCGGGAGGCTTGGCGGCCTCCGGCGCGGCGTCCTGCGCGGTGGCCGCCTGGATCAGGTCGCAGATCGGGTCTTCCGCACAGGCCGGCCAGGCCGCGCCGGCGGCCAGCAGCGCGACGCCGCACGCCGGACCCGCGTTTGGCCGCCTCCGCTTCATGGCCTAGCGGTTGCGCGGCTTCGACAGCGAGACTTCGACGACGCCCTCGGCCGACTCCAGTTCGATCGGGGAGACGAAGCGGCGGGTGCTTTCCGGGCCCACCAGGCCGAAGCCGATCTGCTGCTGAACGTCGTTGGCGCTGAGGGTCTTCTTCAGCAGTTCGTGGCCGCCGGCGTCCTTCTGGGTGACGACGATCTGCGAGCGGCTGAGATAGCCGTAGTTGAGCCCGCTGTTGCGGATGGTGAAGGCCGCGACGTTCTTGCCGTCGGCGTTCGTGGCCGCCTCCGCGCTGACCACCGACAGGTCGGACGGGCCGCCGATCACCGAGGCGACGTTCACCATCACCTGGAAATTGTAGAGAATCTGGATGGCCGACTGGCCCTCCGGAAGTTCGACCGGCAGTTGGGCCACTTCGGCGTAGTAGTGCTTGCTGCGCTCCGAGCCGGGGTCGCCGACATACTGCAGGCGGAACACCTGGGTCTGACCCGGCGGGATGAGGGCCTGGGGCGGGAAGGCGATGACCTCGTCGGAGAGATTGTCCGACGCCTTCACCCCGTCCGGCGAGAACTCGGTCTCGACGATGCGGATCTCGATCGGCAGGGGATTGGGGCCGTTGTTCTCGACCCGCACCGGCGCGCTCATCTCGCGGCCCGACATGCGCAGGTCGACCGCCACCGGCTGGACGGTCATGGCCCGGACGGCGCCGACGCCGGCGAAACAGAAAATCAGGCCAAGGGCGGCTGCAAGGACTCGCATCGGGCGGCGCATGAACTCTCCATCAGCCGCCGTCGCGGCTTTGGCTGCACAATGGTCCCGGCCGGCCCGAGACCGATGAAATTCGTCTCGTCCGTCAGTCGACCGACAGGGTGATGGTGAGGGTGTCGCTATAGGCGCCGGCGACCAGGGGTTCGGCGATCGGGTCGCGCTGCAGGCTCATCTGGACGTCGAAGCCGCGAACGCCGGGCGGCGGCAGGGAAGAGCTGACGATGTAGTCCATGATCGCCGCCTGCGCCGGCCCCGTCGGGGTCAGCACGACCGTCGGACCCAGGCCGCCCACCGAGCTGCTGCCAACCGCTTCCGTGCTCCACTGGGCCTCGTAGCGCATGGCGCGCCGGTTGGCGAAGCCGGGCGGCGGCGGTGCGCTGAGGCCGTTCTTCAGACCGCCACGAGTGCTGCTCAGCAGCACGCTGTGCGAGGTGTTGCAGAAGGCCAGGCCGCGAAGGCGGATCGAATACTCATCTCCTGCGACCGCTTCGGAAGAGCTGGTCGCGAACGCCTCGGTCGGGATCGACCAGGTCATGCCCGAGAACTGCGCGGCCGAGGCGCCGCCGGTCTGGGTCACGAACACCCAGGTGTCGGGCAGGCTGCAGGAGCCTTCGGCCATCCCCAAGAGGGTGACGGACGGGTCGGCTGCTGAGGCTTGGCCCGCGCACGCCAGGAGAGCGGCGGCGGCGGCGAGGCTGGCGATGGTCTTCATGGCGATGTCCTTCATCCGGCCTGGCGCGCCCGTGGCGTCCCCGGCTGGTTGTTCAGGCGAGCGGTCGAAGAGGTCGAAAGCGTCATGCCCGCCTCACCCGGCCACACCGAGCTCGAGGACGAGCTCGTCCGAATAGGTCCCGGCCGTCAGGGGCGCGCCCCCGGCCGGCAGCTGGATGGTGACGGTGACCACGTCGGAGACGGCGTCGCCGATGTTCATCAGCGTCGCGCCCTGGCCGGAGGCGAACGACTGATCCTCGCCCGCCCAGGTCACCACCACATTGTAGGGCAGCACCGCCCGGAAGGGCCCGGAAGGCGGCGGGCCAGCGGCGTTCTTCAGCCCGCCGTTGACGCTGGTCAGGCTGAGGGTGTGGGCCTGGTTGCAGATCGCCGGCAGCACCAGCCTCACCGAGGCGCCGAGGGGCGCGCTGTCATCGCCAACCAGCGGGTTGAAGGCGATCTCGGCCGAGCCCGGCGCCAGGCCGCCGACGGTGGCGTTGGAGGTGGACGGCGCGGTCGGCGCGTCTAGGCGGCAGCCGGCGGGCGCCACGCCGCGGAAGGTCGCCTGGATCGTCGACGACGGCAGCACGTCCTGGGCCGCGGCTGTCGAAGCGGCGGTGGCCAGGGCGGCGACGATGGCGAGCGTGCGGGCGGCCCGGGTCATCATTGCGACTCCAGGGTGACGCGCAGCACGTCGGAATATTCGCCGGCCAGCAGCGGTGCGCCGGTTCCGGCGTTGGTGTCGCCGGCGGCGATGGCGAACTCCAGGCGCATCTGGCCGGCGCTGGGGCCGCTGACCAGCAGCTCGCGCTCGACGTTCCGCCGCTGGGCGGCTTCGGCGATCAGGCTCTCCTCGCTGTCGGCCCACAGCAGGCTGGCGCGATAGGGCACGGCCGAGCCGAAGCCGGCCACCGGCGTGGTGACGCCATTGCGCCACAGACCGTTGCCGTCGCTGGCCAGCAGCACCCGGTGGGCGCTGTTGCAGGAGGCTTCCATCTCCAGGGTCAGGCTGGCCGCACGGGTTGAGAGGGTGACGGGATCGCCGAGCACCGAGATGCTGAAGATCGACCCCGACGGCGCGTCGAAATTGCTCTGCGCGCCGCCGTCCGGCTCGGGCTGGCCCAGGGAACAGCTCTGCTCGGCCGAGCCGGTCACCGTCACCACGACCGTCTTCTCCTGCGCCGCGGCGAACGTGAAGGCGCCGCCGGCGACCGCGATGAGGGCGCCGCCGCACAGGGCATGGAGAAGGGCGCGGTCGGGCGGCATGGCTACTGGACGGTGACTCCGATGATGACCTGACCGGAGTAGGTGCCGGCCTCCAGGACCGCGGTGGTGTTGGGCGCGGTGCCGGCGGCGTTGAGCGCCTCCAGGCTGGAGATGCTGAGCACCAGGTTCGGCCCGGCGTGCGCCTCGTCCGCGGTCGCGGTCTTGGCCGCGTCGCCGATCAGCGGGCGGTCGACCAGCGGCGACGGCCAGCCGGTGAGTGTGGCGTCATAGGTGAGCAGGCGCGTGAAGCCCGGCGGCGTCAGCGGCAGATAGGGCTGCAGCAGGGCCATCGGCGCGGCGTCCAGCGAGAGCGTGCTGGGCGCGTTGCACCAGACGTTCTCGATCTCGGTCGAGGCGGCGACCGAGCTGCTGGCCAGCGAGGCCGAGATCCGGCCGTCGGGCCCGGTCAGGTCGTTGAGGCTGAGGGTGACCAGCGTCGGCTGGCCGATCGCGCAGGCTTTGTCGACCTCGCCGGTGACGGTGATCGTCGAGGAGGCCGGCAGGGCCAGGGCGGCCGGCGCGGCGGCGAGCGCGGCGGCGACGGCGGCGAAAGCGAGGAGGGTCGAACGCATCATGATCCGGGCTTCCGCGACTAGTTCAGCACGACGGTCAGGGTGACCGTCCCGGCGTAGTCGCCGGCGATCGGCCGCTGCGTGCCGGAGATGTCCGGGTCGGACACCGAGATGATCAGATTGCCGGTGTTGGCTTCCGTGCCGACATGGGTCGCCGGGCTCGGGGAGGCGCTGCTGGCCGGCAGGCTGAGGTCGTCCCAGGTCAGGTTGGCGATGTAGTCGATGCGGTTGGTGAAGCTGTCGGGGTAGGCGACCGGCGTGCCGGCGGTCTGCATCAGCGGCGAGGCCGCCAGCGTGACCGTGGCCGGGGCGTTGCAGTAATAGGCGCCGAGGTCGCGCGTCGTCGTGCCGCCGAAGGTGGCGACCAGCAGGCCGTTGGCGTCGGTCAGCGCGCCGACGTTCAAGGGAGCCGGAGCGGTCGGGGTCATGGTCGTGCAGTAGGGCGTCACGTTGGACTTCACCTGCAGCAGGGTGGCGTCCTGGGCCGAGGCCGCCGTGGCGCTGGCCGCCAGGCCAAGTCCGAGGGCCAAGAGTCGGTGAACCTTCACGGAAGTCTCCTCGGTGGGCCCGGGCGGCGGGGAGCGGGGGTCACGCGCGGACCTCCAGCTCGATCACGATGGTGTCGGTGTAGGCGCCGAGCAGCGGCGCGCCCTCGGCCTGGCCGGCCCAGCGCAGGTGCAGCGCGCCGGTCTGGTTGATGGCCGCGTCCTCGCCGGAGGACCAGCCGCGCGAGGGGCTGTTGGGCGCAAAGACGCAGCCGCCGGCGGCCGAGGTCGTCAGGGCCGCGGCCCGGCACCAGCCGAGATTGCGGCGGCCCCGGTCGGTGCCGACGTCGACGGCCACCTCGTAGGGCATCAGGGTCTTGACGCCGGGCGTCGGGTCGACGCTGGCGAAGCCGCCGTGCTGGGAAACCACGCGCAGGTTGAAGGGCGCGTTGCAGTCGATGGCGAAGGGCGCTGAGCCCTGGCCGGGGCGGCTGAACCGCAGGGTCCCGCTCGCGACCGGCGGCGTCACCAGGTCGCAGCGCGGGGCCACGCGACCCTTAAGGTCGATCCGCAATTCGGTCGGCGCGCCGAGCGGCGCGTCCTGGGCCGTGTAGCCGGCCCCCAGGGCCGCCGCCGAAACGGCGGTCACGGTCTGGGCGAAAGCCCCGCCCGCGCACGCCAGCACGGCGGTCGCCACGAGGGCTCCGGCGGGCTTTGCGAGGGACTTGAGCATCGGGGCTTCCTTGAAAGGTACGCAAGAGGCCGGACGGGCGGCGTGGCCGCCCGTCCGACGTTCCCGTTAGTTGGACGTGACGGTCAGCGTGACGCTGCCCGTGTAGGCGCCGGCCATCGGGCGGTCGTTGCCGCCGCTGGTCGGGGCCAGGACCCGCAGGATCGCCTCGGCGTAGCCGGCGCCGCCCGTTTCGAACGCCGCGGGGTTGGCATAAACCAGCGAACCCGGCGTGGTGGCGGTGGAGCTGACCTGGGTGGGGCCGCCGAAGTAGCTGAAGATGCTCTTGGTCAGAGCGCCTTTCGTGACCTCCATCGCGAACGAACTGTCGAAGGAGTCCGGATCGGTCAGGGGGGTCGTGGTGGACAGCGGGGTGACAGCGAGGGTCAAGGTCGCGCCGCCGTTGCACCAGATGTTGCCGAAGTTGATGGTCTTGTCGGCGACCGAAAGGAAGCCGTTGGCGTCGGTGATGTCACCGAGAGCCACGTTGGCGGTCAAAGAGTAGCCGGGCCCGGGGCCGCCGCCGGATTGGTGGCCCACGCCGCAGGCGGCGGGAACGTTGCCATTGACAGGGATGTTGATGGGCGACGGCGACGGGCCGGCGGCCGAGGCCGAAGTGGCCATCAGAAGCGACAGCGCCGAAGCGCCGATCAAAGCGAGTTTCATAAGGTCGTCTCCAAGATATCGGCCCGAGGGCCCAACTGCCGACCGGCGAACCGGCCAATGAGTGGACCCCAAAGCCGCAGGGAGCGGCCCAAGGACCCGAACCAAAATCGTGCCCTCGCCCGCCGATGGCGGGCGTGAGGCGGGTTTTGCGGGAAGGACAGCCGAGTTCGTTCCGGCGGCCGTGGGCCGGCCGCCGCATTTCGCCCCCGGTTATCCGGCTTGGGCGGCTCAGCCGCCGTCGCCCCCACCATTCGGAAACTTAACGCTTCCTTAAAAAACAACTTATGGCTGGTGTGCGCGGACCGCGTCCTCAAATTTGATGAGGAATTGGAGTTTCAACTCGAGAGCGAAAAAATTGTGGTGAAAACATGACCTCGAACGCGAAAAATTAACGATTATACGTTGTTTTTTCGCCATTTTCCGAAGATCGTGAATATTTGTCGCGGCCGTGACTTTGTTTCTCAACGCAACCTGTAGCCGCCGACCAGGGCCGTCATCTGGCCGAGGCTGTTGACCGCCAGCTTGCTGTACGCGCGTCTAAGGTGCGTCCTGACGGTCTCGATGGTGACGTTCAGATCGGCGGCGATCATGTCGGCGCGAATGCCGTCGACGACGCGCTTCGTCACGGCGGTTTCGGCCGGAGTCAGCCCGAAGATCTTGCCGATGTCGGCCCACAGATAGGCGTCGGAATCCTGCGCCGGGCAGAACTCCAGAACCGCGGCCGGAGGGGCTCCGGCGGGATGGATGAGCTCGGCCTTGACCAGCATGTGGTTGTCGCCGGCCGCGCAGGCCCAGAGCCAGGGGCGATGGTCCGAACGCGCGACCAGCGCGGCGAAATCGCCGTTCTGGGCCTTGTCGACGCAGACGAGCTGGCCGCCCTGCAATCCGAAGGTCGAACCCTCGCGGAGCATCGTGATCGCCGCTTCGTTCGCCCAGACGAGCCGCATGTCGAGCGTCACGATCGCGGTCGGGCGCGTTCGCGAGACAGCCCAGTGGGTCAGGTAGCCGCTGGAAACTTCAGCGGGAGCGGCGTCGATCGACGCCCCAGGTCTGCCCTTCACGCCCGACAAATCCCTCCAGCCCAGCAACGTCGGCGATTCCCCCGGGGTCGCCCGTCGGCGACACAAACTGTCGGGTCTTCGCCATTTCGATTCGGCCGGGCTCCAGGCTCGAATGCTGACCTAGAAGAGTTCGACGTCGCCGCGCGAGCGGCTCTGA
>JADZBR010000174.1 GCA_020852035.1 Caulobacteraceae bacterium | reverse complement strand
GGGCCGGATAGCGCTTGCCGAGGCCGTCGAGCTCCACGAGCTTCAGTAGTTCCTCGACCCGCGCGGCCACCTCGCGCTTGGGCGGCTTCTCACGGCGCGGGCGCACGTCGAGGCCGAAGGTGATGTTGCGGGCGACCGTCATGTGCCGGAAGAGCGCGTATTGCTGGAAGACGAAGCCCACACGGCGCTCGGCGGCGCCGGCGAAGGTCATGTCCTGCTCCTCGAACAGCACCTGGCCCTGCTCGGGGAACTCAAGGCCCGCGACGACACGCAGCAGGGTGGTCTTGCCCGAGCCGGAGGGGCCGAGCAGGGCCAGAAGCTCGCCGTCGGCGATCTCCAGGCCGACGTCGTTCAGCGCCGGAAAGCGGCCGAAGCGCTTCACCACCTGGCGGATGGAGATGGTCATGCGGTCGTCGTCTCTCCGGTCAGTGGCCCGCGCGGCGGTCGGCGGGCTGGGCGATCTCCAGCCCGGTCTTCAGCACCAGGGTGAGGATCGCCAGCAGGCACAGCAAGGCGGCGACCGCGAAGGCCCCCACGAACTGGTACTCGTTGTAGAGGATTTCCACATGCAGCGGCATGGTGTTGGTCAGGCCGCGGATGTGCCCCGAGACCACCGAGACGGCCCCGAATTCGCCCATCGCCCGGGCGTTGCAGAGCAGCACGCCATAGAGCAGCCCCCAGCGGATGTTGGGCGCGGTGACGCTCCAGAAGGTGCGCAGCCCCCCTGCCCCCATCGAGACCGCGGCCTCCTCCTCGTCGACGCCCTGTTCCTGCATCAGCGGGATCAGCTCGCGCGCGACAAACGGGAAGGTGACGAACACCGTCGCCAGCACGATGCCCGGCACGGCGAAGATGATCCGGATGTCGTGCTCAATCAGCCAGGGGCCGAACCAGCCCTGCGCGCCGAAGACCAGCACATAGATCAGCCCCGCCACCACCGGCGAGACCGAGAACGGCAGGTCGATCAGGGTGATCAGCGCGCTCTTGCCGGGGAACTCGTGCTTGGCGATCGCCCAGGCCGCGCAGACCCCGAACGCGGCGTTGAACGGCACCGAGATCGCCGCGGTCAGCAGGGTCAGCTGGATGGCCGCGATGGCGTCCGGCTCACCGATCGCCGCCAGCGCCGGTTCGACGCCGCGGCGCAGGGCCTCGACGAACACCGTCGCCAGCGGCAGCACCAGAACGAGCAGCAGGAAGACGAGGACGACCGCCAACAGCAGGCCCCGCGTCCAGACGGCGTCCTCGGTCGGGCGGCGCGCGCGGGTGGCGCTCATGCCGCGAGCCTCCGCGCCCAGGCCTGGATGCTGTTGATCACCAGCAGCATCGAGAAGGACACCGCCAGCATCACCAGCGCGATCGCCGCCGCGCCGGCGTAGTCGTACTGCTCGAGCTCGATGATGATCAGCAGCGGCGCGATCTCGGAGCGGTAGGGCATGTTGCCGGCGATGAAGATCACCGAGCCGTACTCGCCGACCCCCCGGGCGAAAGCGAGCGCGAAGCCGGTGAGCCAGGCCGGCGCGAGGGAGGGAAGCACCACCCGCGCCAGGGTCTGGATGCGACCCGCGCCCAGGCTGGCGGCCGCCTCCTCCACGTCGACGGACAGGTCGCGGATCACCGGCTCCAGCGTCCGCACCACGAACGGCAGGCCGATGAAGGTGAGCGCGATGATCACGCCCAGCGGGTTGTAGGCCGCCTTCACCCCGACCTTCGCGAGGAGGGCGCCGACCCAGCCGGACTCCGAATAGAGCGCCACCAGGGCGATACCGGCGACGGCGGTGGGCAGGGCGAACGGCAGGTCGATCAAGGCGTTGACCAAGCCCTTGCCGGGAAACCTGTAGCGCACCATCGCCCAGGCGGTCGGCAGGCCGAAGACGCCGTTGATCAGCGCCGCCACCAGGGCCGCGCCGAAGGACAGGCGATAGGCCGTCAGCGCCCGCTCGGAGAAGGCGTTGGCGATGAACTCCGCGGGCGACTGGCTCGCCCCCTTGAGGGCCACGGCCGCCAGCGGGATCAGCACGATCAGCGACAGGATGGTCAGCGTCAGGCCGAGCGTCAGGGTGAACCCCGGGATCGCCGAGCGGCGGCGCAGCAGCCGGCGGCGCGCCGCCGGCGGCCGTTGCGGCGCGTTCGGGTCCAGGGCGGGGTCGGCGGTCAGGCTCATCCGGTCTCGTCGCTGGCCCTGGCGAGGTCGCCGTCAGACGCTTGGAACGCCCGTACGCGCGATTTGCTGCCATCGCGGGACCGGCCCTGGCGCTCTAAAACCTAGTCAGCAGATGGACAATCCAGATTTTCTCCGGGGCCGCCCCAGCGAAGCTGCGCCCCGCGCCTTGCCCGCCCGCCCGGCGCTGACTAAGGTCGCGCCGCTTCCCTGGCGCCTGCGCCAAGTAAGGGCCGGTAGCTCAGTGGTAGAGCATTCGACTTTTAATCGAATGGTCGTGGGTTCGACCCCCACCCGGCCTACCAACTTCTGCTAAGCTGTGTGTCGGCCAGATTTCCAGCAAGTTCAATGACTTCACGCGCCGGCTTATGATATGCGCGATGTCGCGGGGTTCCCGCGCAGATTGTAGCAACCCCGGAAGGTGAGCGAGATGCGGTCCAAAGCCGAGCTTCTTGAGGAGGTGAACCGAGACCTCCCTGATCTCGACTGGAAAAAGGGGGCTGAGGACTACCTTCAGGGCTTCTTCGAGCGCCACACGCGCCAGCAGATCACCGAGTTCGTGTTCGCCAAGCCCCTGGGCCTCGTTACGCCGGAGGATCCGGAAGGAAGCCTCATGGAGACCTTCTATTACCTCACCAACTTCGCCAATGCGATCCAGCTCCTCAAGCTCAAGCGGGGCCAGCGGGTGCTGGACGTGGCGTGCGGCGGCGGGTGGTTCGCCCACTGGCTGCGCAAGCTGGGCTACGACGCCAGAGGCATGGACATCAGCCAGGACTTCATCGCCTTGGCCCGCGAGCGGCTGCTGGCCGACCCGCCCATGCAAGCTCTCCCCTACGACGTGAACGAGGTCTACACCGTCCACGACTTCGAGGCCGACCGCCTGCCCGAGGCCCTGCGGGGAACCTTCGACGCCATCGTGCTGGAGAGCTGCCTGCACCACTTCTACGATCCCGTGGCCGCCATGACGCATATCGTCGAGGGGCTGGCCCCCGGCGGCGTGGTGCTGATCCTGGAGGGGGAGAACCGCAAGGGCGCGATCCGCGAGGAGTATATGCAGGTGATGGTGGACACCGCCACTCTGGAGCGGCCCTACCCCCGCCCGGTCCTGCAGGAAATCCTGGCCCACGCGGGCCTCTCGGAGGTGGAGTTCCTGGGCGCCTGCCCCGGCTACTTCACGCAGAGCGAATATCTGGCCGGCCACTTCACGGACTACCTCAGGGACAGCACCGAGGGATCGAACGTCTGCGTGGCCGCAAGGGCCCCCGAAGCGATCGCGCGGGTGGTGCCCAACCGCAACACGAGGGAGGAAGCGCCCCCGCCCCCGCCCCCGCCCGAGCCGGCACCGGCCGGGCGGCCCTCGCTGCTCAGGCGCATCGCCCGGCGCTTGCTGCGCTAGGGGTCGCTACTCAATTGCGTTCGGTGTCAGGCTCAAGGAAATCAAAGATATGGAACGGGTGTCATCCCGGCCGTAGCGAAGCGGAGAGCCGGGACCCAGGGCCAAGCCCACTGCAGACCCCCCTGGGTCCCGGCTCTACAGCCCGCTTCACGGGCTTCCGGCCGGGACGACACCGCATTCTGAACCCGCGTATTGAGTCCGGACCCCAGGACATGCGGCCCGCCCCCCGAAGCCTGTGTTGGCCGACCATTTCGTCGCCCAGATTGTGCGGCTAAGCTCACGCCGATGCGTGTCCTCATCTGCTTGCTGGCCCTGCCGCTCGCCGCCTGCGCCGTCGGGCGCAAGGACGGCTCGCCCCAGATCCTGACGACCTCGGAGGCCAATCGCGAGGACCTGCAGGGGGC
>JADZBR010000173.1 GCA_020852035.1 Caulobacteraceae bacterium | reverse complement strand
TCTCGTAATAGAGATAGCCGTAGCCCAGCGCGCCCAGCCGCTCCCCGGCCCTGCGGGCATGCGCCGGGTGGACCCGGTCATCCTTGGTCGAGGTCTCGATGAACACCTGGGGGTAGGGCTTGCCGGCCTTCAGGTTGCTGTAGGGGTCATAGGCTGCGATCCAGGCGCGCTCGGCGGGGATCGCCGGGTCGCCGTACTCGCCGACCCAGGACGCGCCCGCGCCGATGTGGGTGTAGTTCAGCATGTCGAAGAGCGGCACCTGGATGACGATGGCGTTGAACAGCTCCGGCTTCTGGGTGAGCGCCACGCCCATCAAGAGGCCGCCGTTCGAGCCGCCCATGGCCCCGAGCCGGCGGGGTGAGGTGATCTTGCGTGTGATCAGATCCTGCGCCACCGCGAAGTAGTCGTCGAAGACCTTCTGGCGGTTCTCCTTCAGGCCGGCGGTGTGCCAGCGCGGCCCGAACTCGCCGCCGCCGCGGATGTTGGCCACCACATAGACCCCGCCGCGCTCCAGCCAGAGCTTGCCGACCGTGCCGGAGTAGCTGGGGGTCTGCGAGACCTCGAAGCCGCCGTAGGCGTAGAGCAGGGTGGGGTTGGAGCCGTCGTAGGTCACGTCCTTCCGGCGGACGACGAAGTAGGGGATCTTCTCGCCGTCCGAGGATGTCGCCTCGAACTGGTCGACGGTCAGGCCCTGCGCGTCGAAGCGCGCCGGCAGGGTCTTCAGCTTCTCCACCCTGCCGCCCGAGGCGTCGGCCAGCCAGAGGACGTCGGGCTCCAGGTAGCTGTTGGTGTAGATGAAGACGCGGTCGTTCTCCTCAGACCCGCCGCCCAGCCGCACGGACGAGTTCTTCGGCAGGTCCAGCTGTTCATGCGCCCAGCCGTCGCCGTCGCGGCGGAAGACCAGCGCCTGACCCTTCACGTTCTCGTAGAGCGCCACCACCAGGGTGTTGCGGGTGGAGGTGATGCTCTCGATCGCCTGCCGGTCGGTGGGGCGCAGCACCAGTTGAGGCTCGGCGGTCGCGGGGTCGCGCTTGAGGGCGGCCAGATCGAAGTCGATCAGGTCCCCGGCCTTGAAGTTGGTCCCTGCCCAGTCCTCCTGCAGGGTGAACAGCACCCTGCCGGCGACATAGGCTTGCAGATAGGTGCGGCCGGGCAGGTCCAGCTTCACCGGACCGGCGTCGGTGATCAGGTGATACTCGCCGCGGAAGGTGTCCAGCGGACGGTGGACCAGGATCGCCCGCACCGTCCCGTCCGGGTCGCGCAGCACCGCCGGCGAGACGCCGTAGCCGCCGTCATCGGCCTTGCCACGGAACACCTCCGTGGCGGCGGAGAGCGGCTGGCCGCGCTTCACCAGCTTGACGACGTAGGGATAGCCCGAGGTGGTCACCTCGCCCGGCGTCCAGTCGGTGGCGACGATCAGGGTGTCCCGGTCGACCCAGGTGTAGCGGTGCTTGCCCTCGGGCAGGGCGAAGCCGCCTTCGACGAACCGGCCGGAGTCGGCGTCGAACTCGCGCACCACCTGGGCGTCCTTGCCGCCGTCGGAGAGGGCGACCAGGCACAATCGGTCTTCCGGCGCGAGGCAGTCGGAGCCGGCGAACACCCAGTTGGCCTTCTCGGCCTCGGCCAGGGCGTCGACGTCGAGCACCGTCTTCCATTGCGGCGAGGCGGTGCGGTAGCTCTCCAGCGTCGTGCGCCGCCAGACGCCGCGCACGTGGGTCTGGTCCTGCCAGAAATTGTCGATCTGGTCGCGGTGGAAGCCCGGGGCGGCGATCCGGTCGGTGGCGGTGAGGACCGCCTTGGCCTCGTCCTCGAACGTCGCGTAGCGCGGGTCCTTCTGCAGGCGCGGCAGGGAGGCGGCGTTCTCCGCCCGGGCCCAGGCCAGCGCCCGCTCGCCCTCGATCTCCTCCATCCAGGTGTAGGGGTCATCGAGCACGGGGGCCTCCTGGGCGTGGGCGGTGAGCGGGATGAAGGCGAGGGCCAGGGCGGCCAGGCGTGCACGCATGGGCGGACGGAACTCCGGATGTTTCATGGGTCATAGCGGCTCAGACCGGGCGGGCAAGAAATCGCGCGGATCGCGAACCTTACAATTCGGTCATGCCGGCTGGCCGTCGGAACGCAAACGATCGTCTCGATGCTGGGTGAATTCGGCGCGGTCCCCTATATGTGCGCCCGCCATGAGCCGTCCGTTCCTGAAGATGAACGGGCTCGGCAACGACTTCGTCGTGGTCGAGGCCCTGTCTGCGCCCTTCGCGCCGAGCGCCGAGGAGGTGCGGGCGATCTGCGACCGGACCAGCGGGATCGGCTGCGATCAGCTGGTGGTGTTCGAGCCGGCCGAGGGCGCGGACGCGCGGGTGCGCTTCTGGAACGCCGACGGCGAGGCGGTGGGCGCCTGCGGCAACGCCTCGCGCTGCGTGGGCTGGCTCTTGATGCAGGCGTCGGGCAGGGGTTCGGCCATCATGACCGCCGACGACCGCACCTTGCAGGCGTTCGCCGCCGGCGACCGGAGGGTGACGGTCGACATGGGCAAGCCGGGCCTCGACTGGCGGGATATCCCCCTCGAGGAAGAGATGGACACGCGCGGGATCGAACTGCAGGTCGGCCCGATCGACGAGCCGCTGCTGCACACGCCGGGCGCGGTCTCGATGGGCAATCCGCACGTGGTGTTCTTCGTGCCGGACGCGCAGGCCGCGCCGGTGCGCGAGGTCGGTTCGCTGATCGAGCACCACCGGCTGTTCCCCGAGGGCGTCAACGTCGGGTTCGCGCAGATCAAGGCGCCGGACCGCATCCGCCTGCGCGTCTGGGAACGCGGCGCGGGCCTGACTCAAGCCTGCGGCACAGGCGCCTGCGCGGCCCTGGTCGCCGCCCACCGGCGCAAGCTGACGGGCCGCAAGGCGGTGCTGGAACTGTACGGCGTCGAGCTTGAGATCGAGTGGCGCGAGGCCGACGACCATGTGCTGATGACCGGCGATATCGCCGTCGAGTTCACCGGCGTCCTGCCATGACCGACGTCATCACTTTCGGCTGCCGCCTCAATGCCTACGAGAGCGAGCTGATCCGCGCCCAGGCCGCGGCCGACGGCGTGCAGGACGCCATCGTCTTCAACACCTGCGCAGTGACCGGGGAGGCGGTGCGCCAGGCCCGCCAGGCGATCCGCAAGGCCCGCCGCGAACGGCCGGGCGCGCGGCTGATCGTCACCGGCTGCGCCGCGCAGATCGACCCGGACGCTTTCGCCGCCATGCCGGAAGTGGACCTGGTGCTCGGCAACGCCGAGAAGGCCGCGCCCGGCGCCCTCGCGACGCCCGAGCGGATGCGCGTCTCCGACATCATGAGCCAGACCGAGGTCCACGCCCCGGCCATCGACGGGCTGAAGGAGCGGGCGCGGGCCTATGTCGAGGTGCAGAACGGCTGCGACCACCGCTGCACCTTCTGCATCATCCCCTACGGGCGCGGGAACAGCCGCTCGATCCCGGCCGGCGAGGTGGTGGCTCAGGTGCGTAAGCTGGCGGACCAGGGCTTCGCCGAGGTGGTGCTGACAGGCGTCGACCTGACCAGCTGGGGCGCCGACCTGCCCGGCCGGCCGAGCCTCGGCCAGCTGGTGGCGCGCATCCTGAAGCTGGTCCCCGAGTTGCCACGGCTGCGGCTCTCCTCCATCGACGCGGCCGAGATCGACCCGGACCTGATGCGCTGCCTCGCCGAGGAGGAACGCCTTGCGCCTTACCTGCACCTGTCGCTGCAGGCCGGCGACGACATGATCCTGAAGCGCATGAAGCGCCGTCACCTGCGGGCCGATGCGCTGCGGCTCGTGGAGGAGGTGCGCGCCGCGCGGCCGGACGTGGCGCTGGGCGCCGACCTGATCGCCGGCTTCCCGACCGAGACGGACGAGATGTTCGAGAACACCCTCGCGCTGGTTGGCGAGGCGGATCTCGCCTTCCTGCACGTCTTCCCGTTCAGCCCCCGCCCCGGCACGCCGGCCGCGCGGATGCCGCCGGTGGCCCGCGCCGAAGTGAAGGCCAGGGCCGCCCGCCTGCGCGCCGCCGGCGAAGCGGCGCTGTCGCGGCACCTCGATCGCCAGATCGGCCGCACGCTGTCGGCGCTCGTGGAGAAGCCCGGGTTCGCGCGGGCGGCGGACTTCACCGAGGTCGCCTTCGAGGGCGAGGCGGCGGTCGGGCGGATCGTCCCGATGACGGTCACCGGCCACGACGGCCGGCGGGCGGCGGCGCGGGTTTAGGCGTCCTCCGGCGGCGCGCGGCCGGGGAAGCCGGGCAGCGACCAGCGCTTCAGCATGGCCAGCGCCCGCAGCCCGAACGCGGTGGTGAAGGCGATCAGCGCCGCCCACCAGAAGCTCAGCGTCAGCCCGACCAGGGCCACGAACACCACCGCGCCGAGGATGGCGGCGGTGATGTAGATCTCGCGGCGCAGCAGCACCGAGGGCTCCTCGGCCAGCACGTCGCGCACGATGCCGCCGAAGGTGGCCGTCAGCACGCCCATCACCACCGCCGAGACCGGGTGCACGCCCAGCGACAGCGCCTTGGCCGCGCCGAACACCGCGTAGGCCGCCATCCCCAGCGCATCCATCCAGAGCAGCGTCTTCAGTCGATAGGCGCCGAAGCCGAACGCCCAGACCGCGCCGGCCGCGACCAGGCAGACGATCAGATAGGCCGGCTGCTCCACCCAGAACACCGGCGCGCCGATCAGCAGGTCGCGCAGCGTGCCGCCGCCCACCCCGGTGACCGCCGCGAAGAAGCCGAAGGTGACGATGTCGTGCTTGCGCCGCGCGGCCGCCAGCGCGCCGGAGGCGGCGAAGACCGCGACGGCGGCGTAGTCCAGCCAGGCGAGGGCGGCGGTGATCGGCTCCATGCGGCCACGCTATGCGCTGTGGACGGGAGTCGCTAGAAGCGGCCCATGAGCGATAAGCCTTTCACCGGCGGCTGCCAGTGCGGCGCGGTGCGTTTCCGCGCCGAGCGGCTGGGGCGCGCGAGCCTCTGCCACTGCCGCATGTGCCAGAAGGCGTTCGGCGCCTTCTTCGGCCCCTATGTCGACGCCTTCGGGCTGGAATGGACGCGCGGCGCGCCGAAGCACTTCGCCAGCTCCAACATGGCCCGGCGCGGCTTCTGCGGCGACTGCGGCACGCAGCTGACCTTCGAGGTGCTGGAGGCCGAGGCCGGCCAGACGGTCAATGTGGCCATCGGCGCGTTCGACGATGCGGCCGCCATCCGGCCGACGATCCGGATCGGGCTGGAGGACAAGCTGCCCTTCGCCGACGACCTGGCCAGGCTGCCGACCCGTTCGGCCGAGGAGCACGAGGCGAGCCGCGCCTACTACGCCGAGGTCCGCTCCAACCAGCATCCCGACCACGACACCGACAGCTGGACCCCGCATGGCTGAGCAGAAGAAGGGCTGGTTCCAGCGGCTGACCGACGGGCTCTCGCGCTCGTCGAAGCAGATGACCGAGGGGCTGGTCGGCGGGCTCGTCAAGCAGCCGCTCGACCAGGCCAAGCTCGATGAGCTGGAGGAGATGCTGATCGAGGCCGACCTCGGGCCGTACTCCGCCGAGCGGATCACCCGGAAGTTCGCCGAGGAGCGCTTCGGCAAAAGCGCCGACGAGATCGAGATCAAGGAAGCGCTGGCGACGGCGATCGGCGAGGAGCTGGAGGGCCGGCGCGGCGATTTCGAGCCGCTGGATGGGCCGCGGCCCTACGTGGTGCTGTTCATCGGCGTCAATGGCTCGGGCAAGACCACGACGCTCGGCAAGATCGCGGCGGACCTGGTGAACCAGGGCGCCAAGGTGCTGATCGTCGCCGGCGACACCTTCCGAGCGGCGGCAGTGGAGCAGCTGAAGGTCTGGGCCGAGCGAGCGAGGGCGGAGTTCATGGCCGGGCCGACCGGGGCGGACGCGGCGGGCCTGGCGTTCGACGCGGTCGAGCGGGCCAGGACCGAGGGCTTCGACGTGGTGCTGATCGACACCGCCGGCCGGCTGCAGAACAAGCAGGGGCTGATGGACGAGCTCCTGAAGATGATCCGCGTGGTCAAGAAGGT
Organism: Caulobacteraceae bacterium; assembly: GCA_020852035.1. Classification (GTDB taxonomy): domain Bacteria; phylum Pseudomonadota; class Alphaproteobacteria; order Caulobacterales; family Caulobacteraceae; genus Phenylobacterium. Next base: position 250 of record JADZBR010000173.1, on the reverse strand, counting down.
GGAGCCCGAGGCGCCGCACGAGACCCTCTTGGTGCTCGACGCCACGGTGGGTCGCAACGCGCTGGCCCAGGAGAACATCTTCGGCAACCAGATCGGCGTCTCCGGCATCGTCATGACCAAGCTGGACGGCACGGCGCGCGGCGGGGTGCTGGTGCCGGTGGCGCAGGCCTCGGACTCGCCGATCAAGCTGATGGGCGTCGGCGAGGGGATCGAGGACCTGCAGCCGTTCGAGCCGCGCGCCTTCGCCCGC
>JADZBR010000172.1 GCA_020852035.1 Caulobacteraceae bacterium | reverse complement strand
GTTTGCGACCGGCCGCAACCCGCGCAACGCCGCCGTCGCCGCGACCACCGGCCTCCTCAACTACCTGACGGCCGACGAGGTCGAGGGCGTGATGGCCCACGAGCTGGCGCACGTGAAGAACCGCGACACCCTGACCATGACCGTCACCGCCACCGTGGCCGGCGCCATCGCCAGCCTCGCCAACTTCGCCCTCTTCTTCGGCGGCGGAGACCGTGAGCGGCCGGGCGGGATCATCGGGACCCTGGCCATCGCCATCCTCGCGCCGATGGCCGCGGCCCTGGTGCAGATGGCCATCAGCCGCGGCCGCGAATACGAGGCCGACCGCGGCGGCGCCGAGATCAGCGGCGAGCCCGAGGCCCTCGCCGACGCCCTGCAGAAGATCGAAGCCTACGCCCACCGCACGGTGAACCTGGCGGCCGAGCGCAATCCCGCTTCGGCGCAGATGTTCATCATCAACCCGCTGGCCGGTCGCGGGGCCGACAACCTCTTCTCCACCCACCCGGCGACGCAGAACCGGGTGGCGGCGCTGATGAAGCTGGTCGGCAAGGCAGAGCCCCAGCGGCCGGCGCGCGGCACGGCCGTGCCGGTGACGGGCGAGCGCCGCGGCCCCTGGTCTTAAGGTTGATCGGTCGGAATCCTGTTGCGCGCCGGGGCTACTGAGCGTGCAGTAGCGCCACCGTGGTGGCGGCGAGGAGCCCGACATGAACATCAACGACATCCTGCAACAGAGCGGCGCGCTGGACTCCATCTCGCGCGAGCTCGGGGTGAACCCGACCCAGGCCCAGGCCGGGGCGGCCGCGCTGCTGCCGGCGATCCTGGGCGGGTTCAAGAAGCAGGCTGGACCGCAGGCGGGCGGGCTGGGCGGCCTGGAGTCGGTGCTCGGGGGGCTGGGCGGCTCGGACCTGCTGGGCCAGGTGCTGGGCGCGGGCGCGACGCCCGTGCAGCCGGGCAACGAGGTGCTCGGCCAGATCTTCGGCTCCAAGGACGTGAGCCGTCAGGTCGCCACCCATGCCTCCCAGACCTCCGGCCTCGACCCGGCGCTCCTGAAGAAGATGCTGCCGCTGCTGGCGATGGCCGTGGCGGGCTACATGATGAGCCACAAGGGCGGCGGCGCGGCGCCGGCGGGCCAGCAGGGCGGCCTCGGCGGCATCCTCGGCCAGGTGCTGGGCGGCGCGCTCGGCGGCGGCGGCGGGCGCCAGGCGCCGGCCGGCGGGGGCCTCGCCTCGATGCTCGACCTCGATGGCGACGGCAATCCGCTGGACGACATCCTGGGCATGGCGGGCAAGCTGCGGTCGTAGGGCCGAGGGGTGGCGGGGCTTTCGCCGGTGGCGGCGCGCGACGCCCACGATCCCCAGACGCTCGCCTTCTATGATCGCGAGGCGACCGCCTATGCGGCGCGGCGGTCGCCGAAGCTGAATCCGCAGCTGGACGCCTTCATCGGCGTCTTGCGCCCTGGCGCGGAGGTTCTGGAACTCGGCTGCGGCGGCGGTCAGGACGCGCAGTTCATGCTGGCGGCCGGGCTGGCGGTGACGCCGACCGACGGGTCCGCCGGCTTGGCGCGCGAGGCAGAGCGACGGCTGGGGCGGACGGTCCGGCTGATGCGGTTCGACGAGCTGGACGAGACCGCGTGCTACGACGGCGTATGGGCCAACGCCTGCCTGCTGCACGTGCCGACGGCGGCGCTGCCGGGCGTCCTGGCGCGGGTCTGGCGGGCGCTGCGGCCCGGCGGCGTGTTCGCCGCGAGCTACAAGGGCGGCGAGGGCGACGGCCGCGATGACCTCGGCCGGTTCTACAACTTCCCGACCCGCGAGACGTTGGAAGCCGCCTATGGGGCCGCGGGCGACTGGGGGCGGCTCGACCTCGAGCAAGGCGAGGGCGGCGGCTACGACAAGGTCGTGCGCAAGTGGTTCTTCTGCACGGCCGTGAAGGCGGCAACGGTCGGTCGCTGATCGGCCATGCGTCCCCACGGGTCTGGCTTCGCCAGCCCGAGGGCAGGCTCCGAGACGCCCGCTTCGCGGGCCCTCAGGATGACTAGGTCAGCACAAATGTAGTCATGGTGAGGAGCGCGAAGCGCGTCTCGAACCACGCAGGGCGCGGACCGCGCCTGGCCGACCTACTCCGCCGGCAGCACGTTCTCCGCCCGTTTGGCCATCAGGCTGTCGAAGTTGGACCACACGCCCTCGTTCCCGTGCCACGCCCCCTTGGTCGCCGCCTTGGAATACTCCGTCGAGCGCGCCTCGAAGAAGTTGGCGTGCTCGACGCCCGACAGCAGCGACTGCAGCCAGGGGAGCGGGTTTTCCTTCACCCCGTAGAGCTCCGGCAGGCGCAGTTGGCGCAGGCGCCAGTCGGCGATGAAGCGGATGTATTGCTTGATGTCATCGGGCGTCATGCCCTGCACCTCGCCGGCCTCGAAGGCCAGGTCGATGAACTTGTCCTCCAGCCCCACCACCGTCTCGCAGCAGGCCACGATGTCGTCGGCCACGGCCTTGGTCACCACGCCGGTCTCGGCGTTGAAGGCGTGGTAGAGCTTGATGATCCCCTCGCAGTGCAGGCTCTCGTCGCGCACCGACCAGCTGACGATCTGGCCCATGCCCTTCATCTTGTTGAAGCGCGGGAAGTTCATCAGCATGGCGAAGCTGGCGAACAGTTGCAGGCCCTCGGTGAAGCCGCCGAACATGGCGAGCGTGCGGGCGATGTCGGCCTCGGTCTCGACGCCGAACTCCTGCATGAAATCATGCTTGGCGCGCAGGGCCTCGTATTCCATGAACGCCCCGAACTCGCTCTCCGGCATGCCGATGGTCTCGAGCAGCAGGGCGTAGGCGGCGATGTGGATGGTCTCCATGTTGGCGAAGGACGACAGCATCATCTTCACCTCGGTCGGTTTGAACACCCGGCCGTATTTCTCCATGTAGTTGTCGGCCACCTCGATGTCCGACTGGGTGAAGAAGCGGAAGATCTGGGTGAGCAGGTTGCGCTCGCGGTCGTTGAGGCTGACCGCCCAGTCCTTGCAGTCCTCGCCGAGCGGCACCTCCTCGGGCATCCAGTGGACCTGCTGCTGGCGCTTCCACATGTCGTAGGCCCACGGGTAGCGGAAGGGCTTGTAGGCGTGGGAGGGGGTGAGGAGACCCGGTTGCGGCTTGACGATGGACGCGCTCATGCGATGCTCTCCCGGCCCGACGCGAGACACGTCCGGCGATTCCTTCACGATCATATCAGAACAACGACATATGGTGCGCGGCAAGGCCGCGCACGCAACATCTTGTGAATGAGTGGTGAACGAATGCTTACGCTTTATAGCGCGAAGGGCTCGGGCGGGATAGCGGTCGAAGCCGCCCTGACGCTGATCGGCGCGCCCTTCGAGGTGATCGACAGCTACACTTGGGACGACAGCGACAAGGCCAGCGGCGACAAGGTGCTGGCGGCCAATCCGATGCGCCAGGTGCCGGCCCTGGTGCTCGACGGCGGCGAGGTGCTGACCGAGAGCGCGGCGATCCTGATCTGGCTGGCCGAGCAGTATCCGCAGGCGCGACTGGCGCCGACGCCGGGCGACCCCGCGCGGGGCCAGTTCCTGCGCTGGATGAGCTTCGTCTCAGCCTCGATCTACGGCCACTACTGGGCCAAGGACGACCCGCGCCGTCTGGGCGTGGCGGGGAAGACGGTTGAGGCCGTCGAGAAGGCGCTGCTGGAGCGGATCGCCGAGTGCTGGGGGATCATGGGCGCGCAGGCAGCGCCGGGCCGCTACATCCTCGGCGATGAACTCAGCGTGCTCGACCTCTATGTGGCCGTGGTCTCAAGGTTCCGGCCGCGTCGCAAGCGGCTCTACGCCGTGGCGCCCGCCCTGGGCGAGGTGGTCCGGCGCGTCGACGCCGACCCGCGCCTCGCGACCTTCTGGGCCGAGCGGATGCCGTTCACGGGGCGCTGGGAAGGCTAAGCCCCTATTCCGGCAGCTTCGGGATCGAGCCCGTATACATCGCCGGCGCGGTCTCCGCGCAGCGTTTGGCCGGGGCCACCGCCTCGCGCTGGGCCGCCTCGGCCGAAAGCGAGCGGATGTTCTCCGTCATCAGCTTGTCAAACTCGCCGTTCTTCATGCCGGCCCCCAGGGCGCGACGCTGGGCCTCGGGCAGCCAGCGGTAGGAGAGGTTCTTGGAGACCGGCAGGCCGGCCGCGTCGGCCTGGGCTGGATTGATGCGGCGCAGGGCCTCGACAGCGCTCAGCACGCCGAAGCACTGCAACGCCTCGGCCACCTGCTCGGGCGTGGAGGCGATGGCGGCGGATTCCTGAGGCGTCGCAGCCGTCGCAGCTGCTGGAGCAGCGGTCCCGGGGGCCGCATTCGCCGAAGCCGCCCCGGTTTCAGCGGCGGGCGGGCTACAGGCGGCCAAGGTGGCGGCGCAGGCGATGACGCCAAGTTGCTTGATCATGTCCCCTCCAGAAGCGGGCCAAGTTCTGCCGGGCGCGCGCAGCCAAGGTCAAGCTTGGCGATCACATCCAGGGTCAAGCCGGCGTGAACGCCTTGGTCGGTCCATTCGCCGACGATGGAGGATCGTCTGCGAACCTCTTGGAAGACGCCAGGCCTCGAAGAGATCAGCTGAGTTCGCCCAGGAATCCGATCACCGCCGCGTTGAACGCCTCGGGCTGGTCGATGTTGGCGGCGTGGCCGGCGTTCGGGATCACCACCTTCTTCGCGCCGGGGATCTTGCCGGCCATGTAGTCGCTGGCCGCCAGGAAGGGCGTGTCGTCGGCGCCGACCACCACCAGTGTGGGGACCGCGATCCCCGGCAGGCTCTCCATCACGCTGGCGTCGCGCTGGGTCAGCATGCCGCGCGCCGCATGCGCCAGGCCGTCGGCCGAGCGGTGGCGGCTGGCGCGCTGCTCCGGCGAGGTCTGCGGGCCGAGGCCGTCCCGCTCATAGCGTTCGGCGCGGGCGATGGCGTTGCGGTTCCACCCCTCGCGGGCCTCGTCCTTGCGGTAGCCGGGGCCGGTGTCGATGATCAGCAGCGCCTCTACCCGCTCCGGGTGGTCGCTGTGGAAAGCCAGCGACATGTAGCCGCCGAGCGAGAGGCCGCCGACGATGGCGCGCTCCGCGCCGACCGCGTCCAGCAGGGCGGCCATGTCGGCGACGGTGGCGGCTTCGGAGTAGGCGGCGGGATCGTCCGGATAGTCCGACTGGCCGTGGCCGCGCATGTCCCACAGCACCAGCTGGTGCTCGGCCGACAGCGCCTCGATCTGCCCGGCCCACATCTGCGAGGTCGCGCTGAAACCGTGGCTGAGCAGCAGGGTCGGCCCCTGCCCATGCACCTCGTAGTGGATGGCGACGCCGTCGCGATTGAGCTCCGGCATGGTCCTCAGCGCCCGTGGAAGACGCCGGGCCGGCGCTCGTTCACCGACTTGACGCCTTCCTTGAAGTCGTCGGTGGCGCGCAGGACCGCCTGTTCCTTGAACTCATGGGCGGTCTGGGCGCGGACGGCGGCGGCGAGGTCGCCGCGCAGGGTCTTCTTGGTGGCGACCACGGCGAGCGGCGCGTTCTCGGCCATCTCCTTGGCCAGCGCCTGGGCGGTGGGCAGGAGCGCGAAGGCTTCGCAGACGTCGTCGACCAGGCCCCAGGCCAGGGCCTCGTCGGCCTTGATGCGCCGGCCGGTGAGATTCATCAGGCTGGCCCGCTGCTCGCCGATCAGCCGCGGCAGGGTGTGGGTCAGGCCGAACCCCGGGTGGAAGCCCAGCTTGACGAAGTTGGAGACGAACCGGGCTTCCGGCGCGGCGACGCGGAAGTCGGCGACGAGGGCCAGGCCCAGGCCGGCGCCGACCGCCGCGCCCTGCACGGCGGCCACGATGGGCTTTTCGACCGAGAACAGCCGCACGGCCTGGTCATAGAGCGGGCTGATGGTGTCCATCCCCTCGGCCCCGACGCCGCCGGGCGAGGCGAGGCCGGCGCCGGCGCAGAACACGCGGCCGGCGGTGGCCAGCACGATGGCGCGCACGCCGTTGTCGTTGTCCAGCCGCTCCATCTCGTCGGCCAGGGCCTTCATCAGCTCGACGCTGACGTGGTTGTTCGGCGGCCGGTCGAGGGTGATGGTGGCGACGAAGCCCTCGCGTTCGACGGTGATCTCGTTGCTCATTTCCAACCTTTCCGCTCATCCCCGCGAAAGCGGGGACCCAGGTGTTTTATCGAGGGGCGACGGCGTTTCCAGACCAAGCAAAAAGCCTGGGTCCCCGCTTTCGCGGGGATGAGCGGGAATTGGGTAGGTCATCGCGTCCCGCCCATCAGGTTGCGGGCCACCACCATGCGGTGGACCTCGCTGGGGCCGTCGTAGAGGCGCAGGTTGCGGACCAGGGAAGCCATCAACTGCAGCGGCATCTCCTTGGTCATGCCCATGGCGCCGAAGCATTGCATGGCGTTGTCGATCACCTCCCAGGCCATCTCGGTGGCGTAGACCTTCACCATCGAGATCTCCTGACGCACGTCGCGGCCCTCGTCGAGCTTCCAGGCGCAGTCGTAGGTCATGAGGCGCGCGGCGTGGATCTTGGTCGCCGCGTCCGCCGCCCACCACTGCACCGCCTGGCGGCGCGACAGGGGCTCGCCGAAGGTGACGCGCTGCGGCGCGTACTCGCACATCATGTCGAGCGCCCGTTGGGCCAGGCCGATGCACCAGGCGGCCATCTCCAGCCGCCGCGTGCCGAGGCGCACCTGCATGGGCGCAAAGCCCTGGCCCTCCACGCCGAGCAGCTTCCAGCCGGGCACGCGGCAGTCCTCCAGCGCCACCTCGTAGGTGAAGGCCCCGCCGATCATCGGGATGCGGCGCAGCACCTTGAAGCCCGGGTTGTCGCCATCGACCAGGAAGGCCGAGACGCCGCGTCGCTTCTCCTTGTCTGTCACCGCCATGACGATGGTGAAGTCGGCCTCGGCCGCCCGGCTCGTCCAGATCTTGCGGCCGTTGATCACCCAGTCCTCGCCGTCGCGCACGGCGGTGGTGGTCATGCCGGCCGGGTCGGCGCCCGCGCCCGGCTCGGAGATGCCGATGGCCGAGATGGTCTCGCCGCGCACATAGGGGGCCAGATAGGCTTCCCGCTGGCGCTCGTTCACGGTGGCCATCATCATTCTGAGGTTCGGCGAGTCCGGGGGGAGGGTGTAGGCCACCACCGTCGAGCCGATCGCCTCGTTGACCCCGATCATCGCCACCTGCGGCAGGTCCGATCCGCCGACGTCCTCCGGCGCGTCGAGGCCCCAGAGGCCCAGCGATTTGGAGACCTCGTCGATGGGCGCGCGTTCCTCGGCGGTCAGGCCGACGCCCTTGCCCTCCGCCTCGCGGGCCAGGACCTTCTGTTCGAGCGGCATGAGCTGGTCGCGCACGAACTTCTGCGCGAGGTCCTTCAGCATGCGGTGTTCTTCGGCGAGCTCGAAGTGCAAGGCGATCCTCCCAGAGCCGCTTGGAGGCGGCTTCAAAGGCACTGTAGAGACGGGGGCCAGGGGAGGAAACTCGTGACCAAACGTCAGCTTGCCACCGAAGCCACCGGCCCGCTCAAGGGGATCAAGGTGCTGGACCTGACCAGCGTGATCTTCGGCGCCTACGCCACCCAGATGCTGGGCGACCTGGGCGCGGAGATCATCAAGGTCGAAAGCCCCGGCGGCCGGCGCGGCGACGGCGGCGACATCATGCGCTGGGCGGGCGAGGTGCCGGAGGGCGCGCCGCGCGACCTCGGCCCCATCTACATGAGCATCAACCGCAACAAGCGCTCGGTGCTGCTCGACCTGCGCGAGCCGGAGGCCCTGGCTGCGATCAAGGCGCTGGTCGCCGAGAGCGACGTCTTCGCCGCCTCGGTGCGCTACAACGGGCTGAAGCGGCTGGGCCTCGACTACGAGAGCGTCAAGGCGATCAAGCCGGATATCGTCTATGTGCACGGCGCGGGCTACGGCTCGGACGGCCCCTACGCCGGTCTGCCGGCCTACGACGACCTGATCCAGGCTGGCTCCGGCCTGGCCGACCTGCTCAACCGCACCGATGGCGCGCCCGAGCACCGCTATGTTCCGACCGTGCTGGCCGACAAGGTCTCCGGCCTTTTCATGACCCAGGCGGTGCTGGCCGCCCTCTTCCACCGCCAGCGCACCGGCGAGGGTCAGTTCGTCGAGGTGCCGATGCTGGAATGCGTGACCGGTTTCACCCTGGCCGAGCACCTGTTCGGCCACGTCTATGAGCCGCCAACCGGCCAGTGGTCCTACACCCGCGTCGCCAACCCGCACCGCAAGCCCTTCAAGACCGCGGACGGCAACATCGGCCTGCTCCCCTACACCGACAAGCAGTGGGACGAGTTCTTCGAGATCGCCGGCTGGGGCGAGACGGTGGCCCAGGACCCGCGCTTCGGCGACTACGCGTCACGTGCGCGTCACGTGCATGAGCTCTACGCCCTGGTGGAAACGGTGACGCAAGGCCGGACCACCGACGAGTGGATCGCCCTCCTGCAGCCGTTGCACATCCCGGTGGTGAAGATGAACCGCCTCGACGATCTTCCCGCCGATCCGCACCTCTCCGCCGTCGGCTTCTTCGAGCACTACGAGCACCCGGAGGCCGGCGAGTACGTCCAGACCAAGCACCCGATCCGCTACTCGGCCACCCCCGCCAACGTCCGCCGCCACCCGCCGCGCCTGGGCGAGCACACCGAGGAGGTGCTGGCGGAGGTCAAACGGGGCGAGAAATGAGGATCGCCGTCGTCGGCAATTCCGGCTCGGGCAAGACGACGCTGGCCAGGCGGCTGGAGGCCGAACTCGGCCTGCCGCGCACCGAGCTGGACCAGATCAACTGGCAGGCCGGCTGGCGCGACCTCAACACCCACGATCCGGCCGAGTTCGTGCGCCGCACCGAGGCGGCGCTGGCCACGGACGCCTGGGTCTGCGACGGCAACTACGGCAAGGTGCGCGACCACGTCTGGACGCGGGCCACCGACCTGGTCTGGCTGGACTACGAGCGTTCGGTGATCATGCCGCAGCTCCTCAAGCGTTCGCTGATGCGGGCGCTGGATCAGAAGGAGCTCTGGCCCGGCACCGGCAACCGGGAGCGGTTCTCGCAGTGGCTCCAGAAGGATCACCCGCTGCGGTATTCATGGGACCACTGGGCGCGGCGACGGCGCGAGTACGGCGAACGCGTCGCCGACCCGCGCTTCGCACACCTGCGGGTGCACCGGCTGCGCCACCCGCGCGAGATCGGCGCGATGGTGCGGGTGATGCAGGCGAAAGGCTGAAGACGGCCTCTGGACGGGCCGATGTCCGGCTCTTAGTTAGATATATCTGGACAATATCTATAGGTGAATGATGGACCTTCAGCCGAGTACGATGCAGCCCCCCGGACGACCGGCGCTGAAAGAATGGCGGTTCGAAGTCGCCGGGGTGGAGGACGTCACGCCACGCCTGCGCCGCATCGCCTTTGGCGGCGACCTCGCCGGCTTCGAGCACACGCCCGGCCAGGACATGGTGCTGATGATCGACACCGGCGAGGGGCCGGGGCGGCGCCACTACACCATCCGCCGCGTCGAGGCGGGCCGGGTGGTGATCGATTTCGTGATGCACGGCCACGGCGGCCCGGCGGAGCGCTGGGCGGCGGACGCCAAGTCCGGCGACGCCCTGACGGCGCTCGGCCCACGCGGGCGCACCCTGGTCCTGCGGCCAGAGGCGGACTGGCATCTCTTCACCGGCGACGAGACCTGCCTGCCCGGCATCGCGGCGGTGATCGAGACCCTGCCGGCCGGCGTGCGCGTCTTCGCCTTCATCGAGGTGGAGGACAAGGACGACCGCCAGGAGATCGCCGGCGCCGCCAGCCTCGACCTGCAGTGGATCGTGCGCGGCGGCCCGGCGGTCCCTTCCAGTCCGGCGTTGATCGAGCGGCTGGCGCTCTTCGCCCCGCCGCCCGGCCGGGGCCACTGCTACATCGTCGGCGAGACCTCGACCGTGCAGCAGCAGCGCCGCGGCCTGATCGCCCGCGGCATGGACAAGGCCCGAATCTCCGCCGAGGGATACTGGCGCCCCGGCCGCAAGGGCGGCCACGACCACATCCGCGACCCGGAGTAGGTTGGCGTCAGGCGAAGGCTTGGAGTCGGGACGATGATGGTGTTGGCAGCGATGGCTTCGATGGCGCTGGCGCAGGTCGACGATCCGAATGACCGGCCGAGTTTGCCGGCGTTCGTCGATCACACCTTGGCCGCTTCGTCGACGACAAGCGTCAGCGCGCGCTGCCTGGACGGGCGGCTCATCGAAGTGGAGGTGACTTCAGGCGTTCGGCAAAGGACCGAAGTCCGGCGTTATGTCGAAGACGGCCTGGCTATGGCGCCTGGGGCGCTTCGCGAATGGAGCGCCGCGCTTGGCAAGGTTCGCAGCGTCATAGGCGTCGAGGTGACCTGCGCCGGGCCTTCCGACCTCGTCACGGTCGAAGGCTGGCCGTTCGACACCCCCGACCGGCCGCACAGGCTGCGGGTGAATGCGTTCATCACGGACGGCCGGGTTTCAGCCATCCGTGAAGTCCGAGTGAAATAACGCTAGGCCAGCACGAACACCGGCACGGGCGGGCCGCCCTCGGTGGGCTCCCAGCGGAGCTTCACCTTCGCCCCGATGCTCAGGTCCTCCGGCGCGCAGTCGACGAAGTTGGTCAGCATCGCCGGCCCCTCGTTCAGGGTCACATAGCCGATGGCGTAGGGACCGGTCGGCG
>JADZBR010000171.1 GCA_020852035.1 Caulobacteraceae bacterium | reverse complement strand
TGGCGCGCCACTGTCCACTGGGCGCCTTGCGCCGCGATATAGCTGCGCCAGAGCGCGCTCGACGGGTCTCCCGCCAGCTGCGGGGCGGCGAAGTCGGTCTCGGCCTCCCGGTAGCGACGGACCATCACCTGAGCGACGCCGCGCAGGCCGCGGAACTCGGCATCGTCCCTTGCCTTGGGATCGGAGGCGGCAAGCGCGTTCAGCACCCCGATCGCCTCGTAGGCCAACTCGCTGCCGACCAGGAAGCGGGCCAGAGCCATGCGCTTGTCGGTGGAGGCGTTGTCGCCCTTGGAGTCCTCGAAGGCCGCCGCCGCCATCAGGGCGTCGTAGCGGGCGAGAAAGCCGCCGGAGCCGGTCTTCGGCCAGTCCTGCCAGTTGACCAGCGCCGGCATCGAGGCCGGCTGCGGCGCGCCGTCGGCGGCGGCGTAGCGGTGGGCCGCGCCGGCCGGCGAGAGCGCCAGGCCCTCCGGGCGGGCGATGCTGACGAGGTCGCCCGACACCGTCATGGCGAGGTCGGCGGCGTAGGGCTCCATCGCCAGCCCCTGCGCGGACGGAAGCAGCGCCATCTCCACATACTCGCGGCGCGAGGGCAGGGCCTTGGAAGGGCCCAGGGCGGTCGCCACCGTCAGGGTGTCGCCGACTGCGGGATCGGTCACCTGCACGATCTTCGTCACCCCGGCGACCGCCGCGGTGAGGGCGGCGGGGGCGGCGGCGGCGTCGCGACCGACGTTGATGACCGCCGGCGTCGTGTGCGCGCCGGGGCCGAAGGTGACAGTCCAGGTCGAGCCCTGGTTGGCGGCGAACACAGGGGTGTTGCGGGGCGTCGTGATACGCAGGGCCGAGTAGTCGGCGCCGCGGATCGCCTCCATTCGCAGCAGGGGCGCGATGCCGCGCGGGGCGGCGCTGATGTCGAGGGCGGCGGGGGCGTCGAAGACGATCCACACCGCGTCGGCCCGCCGGAACACCGCCGCGCCGTTCGGAGAGGCCCAGGGGAAGCTCAGGGCGACCTGCGAGCCGGTCTGCTGGGCCGCCACGCGCACCACGCCGCCCCTGGGCGTGGGGTCGGGCCGGGGCGGCAGGGCCTGGGTCATCCGCACCGGCGCGTCGGCGGCGGGGGGAGGGGCCTTGGCCTCGAAGAGATTGACGTAGATCGCCCCGTCCGCCTGGCCGACCTTGGCGTCGCCGCCTTCCGGCAGGGTCAGCACCACCTGCAGCCGCCCGCCCGCGTGGCGCGCCTCGGCCGCCTTCAGCCACTTGGGCGGCACGACGCGCAGAAGGGTGAGGTCGGGGCGGGCGTCGCGGTTGAAGCCGAGGGTCAGCGTCTGGCCGTCGCGCTTGGCCGTGTGGGCCGCGCCGCCGGCCCAGCGGAACTCGACGCGGGTGAACTCCGTGGCCTGGCCCACCCGCACGTCCAGAGGGCCGCGCGGCGCGGCGGCCGGGGCGACCTGGGCCAGGCTCGGCGGCGCGGCGACCGCCAGGATGCTGGCGGCGGCGACGCCGGCGTGGAGGATGCGCCGCAGCTCCATGCGTCAGCCGGCCTTGGTCTCGGGCGTCGGCGCGGCGGGCGCGGGCGGCGTGTAGGGTTGCGGCTTGCCGGGCAGTTGCGGCTCGGGTTCGGCGGCGGCCTTGGGCGCGGGCGGCTTCGGCGCGGCGGCCGCCATCTTGGTGGGCGCGGGCTTCTTGCGGGGCGCGGCCTTGGGCGCAGGTTTGGCGGGCGGGATGTCGGCCTTGGCCTGCTGCTGCGGGGCCTGGGCGGCCGCAGGCGCGGACGCGGCGGCGGCGTTGGCCGCGACCGGCGCGTTGGCGGCGGCGGCCAGGCTCTGCAGGGCGGCGTAGCGGCGGGCGAGGCTCTCGGTCAGCCGCTTGGCCTCGTCCGGCGGCATCTGCGCCAGGATGGCCGAGAGCGAGCGTTCCTTCATCTTGGCGGCGATCGGCAGGCGCACCGCGTCGTCCAGCACCACCAGGCGCTCGGCGGCGTTCTTCGGCTTCATGCTCTCGAAGACCTTGGTCATCCGCGCGACCTCGGCCTCCTGCTTGGCGTCGCCGGCCTTGAGCAGGTTCTGCACCTCGTCCTTGACCGCGTTCATCGCCTTGAGCTTGGCGTCCAGCTTGGTCTCGGCGGCGGCTAGCAGGGCGATCTGGGTGGAGAGGTCCTGCTCACGCTGGTCCAACTGCCCGCGGCGCTCGCCCAGGTTCTGCAGGATCCGCAGTTCGGCCGGCGACAGGCCGGCTTCCTTGGCCAGTTCCGCGGCGGTGGGCGCGCAGACCTGCGCCGGCTTGGCGGCGGCGACGGCCGGCGTGGCGGCGGAGGCCGCGTCGGGAGCGGACTTGTCGAGCCTGGTGCGGCCGACCGCTTCCTCGGCGAAGGCCCGCGCGCCGGAAACCAGTTCGGGGAACTTGTCGGCGCCGGCGAGCGCGTTGACCGCCATCACCCCGCCGATGGCGAGGCCGACGACCGGCAGAAGGCGCGGCAGGCTCATCGGCGGCCCCCGAGCGCCAGCGGCGCGTCGTCGAAGAGGTCGTCGTCCACCGCGGGCCGGCGCGCCAGCGCCTGGCGGACGGGCGCGGCCGGGCGCGCGGTCCAGTCGAAACCCGGGCCGCGCTGGGCCGGCGCGGGGGCGGCCGGACGGGCAAGGGTGAGCGGCTCCTCGGCCCGGGACGGCGGAGGTGTTTCGCGCGCCGGCGCGGCCTTGGCGGCCACGACGCGGTCTTCCAGCTTGCCGGCGAGGTCGCGGGCCATAGCGATGCGCTCGGAGAGCACCTGGTTGGCTTCGGCGGTGGCCGAGCGCAGGTCGGAGAGGCCGGCCTCGGCGCGCTGGGCGGCGCCGTCGAGCTCGGAGACCGCCTTGGCGAAGCCGGCCTGGCTGTCCTTCAGGGCCTTCAGGCGCCGGTTCAGCTGCCAGCCCATGCCGAGCGCGGCCAGCAGCAGCGTCATCAGCATCAGGTTCATGGTGATCGCGATGGCGCTCATCCTCCTGCGCTCCTGGCGGAGCTTCGGAGGATCGGCGCAGGGGATGCTGCGTAGCCTTGGCGAAGCAGTATCATTTCAACCTCTGCACGGCTTGCTTGGCCTGGGGGGAGAGGGGCGCTTCGGCCCGCACGGCGATGTGGTGGTTGCGGCGGCCCATCCGGCCGCGGGTCAGGCTGATGGCGCCGGCCTTGAGCTCGACCAGGCTCTCCGGCGTGACGTTCAGCATGATGGTCTCGCCGACCTGCAGGTTGAGCGCCTGCTTCAGCGGGATCTGCTGCTCGTCGAGCACGGCGCGCACGTCCACCTGGGTGGTCCAGAGCTCGGTGGCCAGGTGGCCTTCCCAGATGTTGTCGCGGCCGAACTTCTCGCCCATGAACTGCTGCAGCAGCATCTTCCGGATGGGCTCGAGGGTGGCGTAGGGGAGCAACAGTTCGATGCGCCCGCCGCGGTCTTCCATGTCGATGCGCAGCTTCACCAGGATGGCGGCGTTGGCGGGACGCGCGATCGCGGCGAAGCGCGGGTTGGTCTCCAGCCGGTCGAGGGTGAAGGTGACAGGGGTCAGGGGCTCGAAAGCGGCCTTGGCGTCGGCCAGGACGACCTCGACCATCTTCTCGACCAGCACCCGCTCGATGGTGGTGTAGGGCCGGCCTTCGATACGCATGGCGGCGGTGCCGCGCCGGCCGCCGAGCAGCACGTCGACGATCGAGTAGATCAGGTTCGAGTCGACCGTCAGCAGCCCCATGTTGTCCAGCTCCTCGCAGCGGAACACCGAGAGGATGGCGGGCAGGGGGATCGAGTTCAGGTAGTCGCCGAAGCGGATCGAGGAGATGTTGTCGAGGCTGACCTCGACGTTGTCGGAGGTGAAGTTGCGCAGGGACGTCGTCATCA
>JADZBR010000170.1 GCA_020852035.1 Caulobacteraceae bacterium | reverse complement strand
TATGTGATCGAAGGCATCGAGGGGCCGATCCGTTTCCATACCGAGATTGGGTTGTTTGCGTTCGTCGTCCTGATCTTCGTGCTCGGCTTCGCCATGAGCCTGGGCAAGGCGGCGGTGTTCAAGCACATCCCGGTCTACTACCCCGACCACATCGGTTCGGTCGGCGGCCTGGTGGGGATGATCGGCGGCCTGGGCGGTTTCGTCATGCCGATGGCCTTCGGCGCCCTCAACGACCTGACCGGCGTGTGGACCAGCTGTTTCATGCTGCTGTTCGTGCTGGTGGCCGCGGCCCTGGCCTGGATGCACCTGGCCATCCGCCGGATGGAGCACCGCGCCGCGCCGCAACTCGGCGCCCTGCCCGAACTCCCCGAGATGGCCGGCCTGACGGCCCAGCACTCCCCCCTCCAGCCGCAAGCCGCCGCCGGCGGCCTGCGGGCGGTCCGATAACTCGAG
The DNA here is from genome assembly GCA_020852035.1 of Caulobacteraceae bacterium. Lineage (GTDB taxonomy): Bacteria > Pseudomonadota > Alphaproteobacteria > Caulobacterales > Caulobacteraceae > Phenylobacterium. Next base: position 5,060 of record JADZBR010000170.1, on the reverse strand, counting down.
AGGCATGTCCATGTCCGCGTCACGATCCGGCCGTCATGTGCTCCACGACTGGCGCCCCGAAGACCAGGCGTTCTGGGACGGCGGCGGCAAGCGGCTGGCGACCAGGAACCTGTGGATCAGCGTGCCCAACCTGACCCTCGCCTTCGCCATCTGGATGGTGTGGTCGGTGGTCGTGGCCAAGCTGAGGTTCATCGGCTTCGACTTCACCACCGACCAGCTGTTCTGGCTGACCGCCCTGCCGGCGCTTTCCGGCGCGACGCTGCGGGTCTTCTACAGCTTCCTGGTCCCGATCCTGGGCGGGCGGCTCTGGACGATGGTCTCGACCCTGTCGCTGCTGGTCCCGGCGGTGGGCATCGGGCTGGCCGTGCAGAACCCGCAGACGCCCTACTGGGTGTTCCTGGCCCTGGCCCTGGCCTGCGGCCTCGGCGGCGGCAACTTCGCCTCCTCGATGTCCAACATCTCGTTCTTCTATCCGAAGGCCGAGAAGGGCAACGCCCTGGCGGTCAACGCCGGCTTCGGCAACCTCGGCGTCAGCCTGATGCAGTTCCTGGTCCCGGTGGTGATCGCCGCCGGCGCCTTCGCCCCCGTGGTCGGCGCGCCGCAGATCGCCGTCGAGAAGGGGGTGGAAAGCCAGATCTGGCTGCAGAACGCCGGTTTCGTCTGGGTCCCCTTCATCCTCGCCGCCGCCGCGGCGGCCTGGGTCGGGATGAACGACATCGCTTCGGCGAAGGCTTCGTTCGCCAGCCAGGCGGTGGTCTTCAAGCGGACCCACAACTGGGTGATGTGCTACCTGTACCTGGGCACCTTCGGCTCCTTCATCGGCTTCTCGGCGGCCTTCCCGCTGCTGAGCAAGACGCTGTTCCCCGACATCCTCGTCCTGAAGTTCGCGTTCCTGGGGCCGCTGGTCGGCGCCGCCTCGCGGGCCCTGACCGGCTGGGTCTCCGACAGGTTCGGCGGCGAGCACGTGACCCAGTATGTCTTCCTGGCCCTGGCCGCCGGCGTCGGCGGCGTGCTCTACGGCGTCGGCGCCGGCGGCGCGCCGGCGTCCTTCCCGATCTTCTTAGCGGCCTTCCTGTGGCTGTTCTTCTGGACCGGCGGGGGCAACGCCTCCACCTTCCAGATGATCCCGGCGATCGTGCGCGCCGACATGCCCCGGCTGATGCCGGCCGCCGACCCGGCCCAGCGCCTGAAGGTCGCCGAGATGGAATCGGCCGCGATCGTCGGCTTCACCTCGGCCGTCGGCGCCTTCGGCGGCTTCTTCATCCCCCTGGCCTTCGGCGACTCGCTGAAGGCGACCGGGCGGCCCGAGACCGCCCTCTTCATCTTCCTCGGCTTCTACCTGAGCTGCGCGATCGTGAACTGGGCCGCCTACGCCCGGAAGCGCTCGATGCTCCACGTCCAGTCCTACGCCATCAAGGTCCCCGCAGAATGAGCCATACCCTCGACCGCCTGGCGTTCTTCACGCGCAAGACGGAACTCTTCTCCGACGGCCACGGCGTGATGAACGACGAAGACCGCGCCTGGGAGGAGGCCTACCGCTCGCGCTGGCGCCACGACAAGATCGTCCGCTCCACCCACGGCGTGAACTGCACCGGCTCCTGCTCGTGGAAAATCTACGTCAAGGGCGGGATCGTCACCTGGGAGACGCAGCAGACCGACTATCCGCGCACGCGGCCGGAACTGCCCAACCACGAGCCGCGCGGCTGCGCGCGAGGGGCCAGCTACAGCTGGTATCTCTATTCCGCCAACCGCGTGAAATATCCGCTGGTCCGCTCGCGGCTGCTCCGGCTGTGGCGCGAGGCGCGCGCCACCCGCTCGCCGGTCGCGGCTTGGGCCTCGATCCAGGCCGACCCAGCCAAGCGCAAGTCCTACACCTCGATGCGCGGCTCGGGCGGCTTCGTGCGCGCCACCTGGGACGAGGTCACCGAGATCGTCGCCGCGGCCAACGCGCACACGGTCAAGGAATGGGGCCCCGACCGAGTGTTCGGCTTCTCGCCGATCCCGGCCATGTCGATGATCTCCTACGCGGCCGGCGCGCGCTATCTGCAGCTGCTCGGCGGCGTCTGCGGCTCGTTCTACGACTGGTACTGCGACCTGCCGCCCTCGTCGCCCCAGACCTGGGGCGAGCAGACCGACGTGGCCGAGAGCGCCGACTGGTACAATTCGGGCTTCCTGCTGCTGTGGGGCTCGAACGTGCCGCAGACCCGCACGCCGGACGCCCACTTCTACACCGAGGCCCGCTACCGGGGCGCCAAGTCGGTGGTGATCTGCCCCGACTATTCGGAAGCCTCGAAGTTCTCCGACCTGTGGCTGGCGGTGAAACAGGGGACCGACGCGGCCCTGGCGATGGCCTTCGGCCACGTGATCCTGAAGGAATATCACCACGACCGGCAGGTCCCCTACTTCCGCGACTACATCCGCCGCTACTCCGACCTGCCCATGCTCGTCCGCCTCGCCCCGCAGGACGGCGGCTTTGTCTCCGACCGGCTGCTGCGCGCTTCCGACTTCGCCGACGACCTGGGCCAAACCAACAACCCCGAATGGAAGACCGTCGCCCTCGATGAGGAGAGCGGCCGGATCTGCGTGCCCAACGGCTCGATCGGCTTCCGCTGGGGCGAGGACGGCAAGTGGAACCTGGAGGAGAAGGACGCCGAGGGCGCCGAGGCTGTCCTGCGGCTGGGGCTGAACGGCGTCCACGACGAGGTGGTCGGGGTCCGCTTCCCCTATTTCGCCAATACCGCCTCGAACGGCTTCGCCTCCACCGAGCACCCGGACGTGCTGGTCCGCAACGTGCCGGTCAAGCGCCTGCGGCTGAAGGACGGCGAGGCGCTGGTGGCCTGCGTCTACGACCTGTTCCTGGCCAACTACGGCGTCGACCAGGGTTTCGGCGGCGAGCACATGCCGCAGTCCTACGACAGCCTGGAGCCCTATTCCCCCGGCTGGGCGGAGGCGATCACCAGCGTCCCGGCCGAACAGATCATCGCCACGGCCCGCGGCTTCGCCACCAACGCCGAGAAGACCAACGGCAAGTCGATGGTGATCATCGGCGCGGCGATGAATCACTGGTTCCACATGGACATGAACTACCGCGGCGTCATCAACATGCTGGTGATGTGCGGCTGCGTGGGCCAGTCGGGCGGCGGCTGGAGCCACTACGTCGGCCAGGAAAAGCTGCGCCCGCAGACCGGCTGGGCGCCGCTGGCCTTCGCGCTGGACTGGGCCCGCCCGCCCCGCCAGCAGAACTCCACCTCCTTCTTCTACGCTCACACCGACCAGTATCGCTACGAGACGGTGAGCGCCTCGGAGATCCTGTCGCCGACCGCCCCGCAGGGCCCGTGGGACGCCTCGTTGATCGACTTCAACGTCCGGGCCGAGCGGATGGGCTGGCTGCCCTCCGCGCCGGCGCTGAAGACCAACCCGCTGGAGGTGGCGCGCGCCGCCGCCGCCGAGGGCGTCGACCCCAAAGCCTATGCGGTGCGCGAACTGAAGGCGCGCAACCTCGAGCTCTCCTGTCACGACCCCGACGACCCGGCCAACTGGCCGCGCAACATGTTCGTCTGGCGCTCGAACCTGCTGGGTTCGTCGGGCAAGGGCCACGAGTATTTCCTGAAGCACCTCCTGGGCGCCGCGCACGGCGTGCAGGGCAAGGACCTGGGCCAGATGGGCCGCCAGAAGCCCGTCGACGTGGCCTGGCATGACGAGGCGCCGGAAGGAAAGCTCGACCTGCTGGTCACCCTCGACTTCCGGATGTCGACCACGGCCGTCTACTCCGACATCGTCCTGCCGACCGCCACCTGGTACGAGAAGAACGACCTCAACACCTCCGACATGCACCCCTTCATCCACCCGCTCGGCGCGGCCGTGGACCCGGCGTGGGAAGCCAAGTCGGACTGGGAAATCTTCAAGGCGATCGCCAAGGCGTTCTCGGACGTCGCCCCGGAGGTTCTCGGCGTGGAGCAGGATGTCGTCCTGACGCCGATCCAGCACGACAGCCCCGGCGAACTGGCCCAGCCGTTCGAGGTCAAGGACTGGTACCGGGGCGAGTGCGAACCGGTCCCCGGCAAGACCATGCCGCAGATCACCGTCATCGAGCGCGACTACCCCAACCTCTACAGGCGTTTCACCTCGCTGGGGCCGCTGATGAGCAAGGCTGGCAACGGCGGCAAGGGCCTGGCCTGGAACACCGAGCACGAGGTGGGCCTGCTGGCCGACCTGAACGGCGCGGTCGCCGAGCCGGGCGCCACCCAGGGCCTGCCCAGGATCGAGAGCGACATCGACGCCTGCGAAGCGGTGCTGATGCTGGCCCCGGAGACCAATGGCGAGGTGGCGGTCAAGGCCTGGCAGGCGCTGGAGAAACAGACCGGGCGCGAGCACGCGCACCTGGCGCTGCCCAAGGAGGACGAGAAGATCCGCTTCCGCGACCTGGTCGCCCAGCCGCGCAAGATCATCTCCTCGCCGATCTGGTCGGGTCTGGAGAGCGAGCACGTCTGCTACAACGCCGGCTACACCAACGTGCACGAGCTGATCCCGTGGCGGACCCTGACCGGCCGCCAGCAGCTCTACCAGGACCACCTGTGGATGCGCGCGTTCGGCGAGGCGCTCTGCGTCTATCGCCCGCCCGTCGACCTCAAGACCACCTGGATGCAGGGCAAGAAGCCGAACGGCGAGACCGAAATCGTCCTGAACTTCATCACCCCGCACCAGAAATGGGGCATCCACTCCACCTATTCCGACAACCTGCTGATGCTGACCCTGAACCGCGGCGGCCCGGTCGTCTGGGTGTCGGAGCAGGACGCCCGGCAGGCGGGGATCGAGGACAACGACTGGATCGAGGTCTTCAACGCCAATGGGGCGCTCACCGCCCGCGCGGTGGTCTCGCAGCGCATCCGTGAAGGCACCACCTTCATGTACCACGCTCAGGAAAAGATCGTGAACACGCCCGGCTCGGAACTCACCGGCCTGCGCGGCGGCATCCACAACTCGGTCACCCGCACCGTGCCCAAGCCGACCCACATGATCGGCGGCTACGCCCAGCTGGCCTACGGCTTCAACTACTACGG
>JADZBR010000169.1 GCA_020852035.1 Caulobacteraceae bacterium | reverse complement strand
TCGCAGCGTATACGCCCGCCTCTTCGTGAGCATTCCCCGATAGCTCAGTTGGTAGAGCAGCCGGCTGTTAACCGGCTTGTCGCAGGTTCGAGTCCTGCTCGGGGAGCCACGAAGCCAAGCCGCAAGCCTCGCCGATTCTACGTTGCGTCCGCAGCGAGGCGCCGACCGGCCTGAACTCACGACCAGGGCAGCGCCGCGACGCGAGGCCGATCAGGCCAAATGACCACCGATCACCTGAGCGAAAGCCTCCGCCGCCGCCCGGACGTGCGGCGTGACGATGCACTGGAGGCCATCCTCGCGGGCATGGTGCAAACGATGGGCGCCGAACACGCCGAGCACCGAGGCATAGCCGGCGTGCAGGATGTTGGTCAGCTCGCCCGCCGCGGTTTGCGCCGTCGCTTCATAGACCTGCTCCAGGCCCGACTGCCCCCTGAAGGCGCGGCGGGCGGATTCCACCAAGGCCGGGCTGGACATCAGGTAGCGTTGGGAGTCCGCCCCCGGGAGCGGCGCCAGTTCGGAACCGACCTCATGCCAGTCGCGAGCGGCGAGGTTCGCGCCCAGATGCACCCAGAGCGCCGTCCTGGCGGGCGACGGGGCCAGGTGCTCCAGATAGGCCGCGCCGCCAGCGTTGTCGTATTCATGACCGCTGGTGCACAGGACCTCGACATCGACACCGCGTAGCGAGGCGGCGGCCCATTCGCAGAGCGCCAGCCAGACCGCGACGCCCGGCGCGCGCTCGCCAGCGCAGGTGAACCAGCCCGAGCGGGGCGTCGACATCACCAGGGTCCGGCCGGCTCCGCGCTTCAGGTCGGCGATCAGGTTGAAGGCCGGCCGCCGCGACGCGCGACCTTCGATATGCAACCGGGCCGTGGCGCCACTTCGCGCGGCGGCCACGAACGGCGCAGCCTCGCGCGGCGCAAGCACCGCGACCGGCCGGTCGAACAGCGGGCGATCGACAGGCGCGTTGAGCGCGAGCGCCCGGCCGCTGGGCCCGGTGGTGACCACGACGACGGCCGCAGCGCCCTTGTCGAGCGCGGCCTTTACCTGCGGCTCGACCGGCCCGCGCAGGGCCGACCACCGCCCGTAAGGCAATACGACCAGCGCGATCGCCCCGGCGAGGTCGGTCGCCTCGGCCGGCCTCAACGGTCCAACCACGCCGTCGGGACCCGTAGGGGTCACGATCGCCTGAGGGATCACCGCGGCCCGGTCGGCGCCCACTGTCAGATCCGCCCGCCGAACCTCGAATGTGGGAACCTCGAACGCCTGCCGGCGAACCTGGTAGCCGAGCCGGCGGAGTTCGCCCTCCAGCCATGCCCCGCAGGCGTTGTCGCCCTCGCCACCGGACGCCTTGTCGCCAAAGCCGACGTAGCGTTCCTGATATCGCTGCAGCGCGGCTTCGTCGAAGACAGGCGCCGTCCCGGCCGATGCGCCGGACGCCGCGCCCGTCGCCGCCATAGCGCCCCCGATCACCATCCGTCGGGACGGCGCGCTCGCCCGCGAGCGTTTCCGAACATGGTCGCCGCCCTCCTCGCCTTTCGCCATCTCGCCTCTCCCCCAGCCAGGTCCGACCGTTGGGTCAGAAGCCCTCAGTCCCCGGACCCGCCGGCCGCCTCGCGGCCGCTCGCTCGATCGTGCGGGCTTCCTGCCAGTCCAGCATCGGCTTTCGGAAGCCCCGCTCGACGCTCGGCCTGTCGGCCAGCAGCAGCAGGGGATCGTCGGTCGCGTCATAGGCCGGCCAGGCGAGGCCGCAGTCGGGCTTTCCCGTCCTGGCGAACGCCGCCCAGCAGCGGTTGAGCCTGGCGGCGAACGCGCTGTCCTCTTCAGTCAGGAACGCCTGGGCGCTGGGGATGGCGTCCCAGCTGTCGAAGACAAAGGGAATCTCCGCGCCGTGACTGGCGCCCACACCCGGCTCGCGCCTGGCCTGCGGCACATAGTCGAAATGGTAGAGCCAGGTCGGCTCGCCGCCCGCCGTCTTCCCGGCGATCCACCGCGCCGGCGCGACGAAGGCCGCGTCGGTGTAGACCGCGTGCGCCGCCGCCAGCGGCCGGTCAAGCAAGGCCGAGTAGATGCGCCGCCCATCCTCGTCGAGCTCGGCGAGGATGGTGTCAGGATCGTTGCTGAACCCGGCCATCAGGGGCGTGGCTTCGTCGCTGTTCGCCCCGATGATCAGTGGGACGTCGATCACCTGGCCGCTGGCGAAAGCCGCTCGCACGCCGCGCGGCAGGATCACCCCGTCGACCATCGGCCCGAACCGGATTCCCCTGGGCAGGGCCAGCAGCGCGTCGGCCGGCAGCGCGCGGAGTTGCTCGGCGGTTTCGGGATCGCGGTCCAGGATCTGGCGGACGGCGGCCTCATCCGCCGCGCCTTTCGCCTTCAGCGGCGCGCCCGGCTGCCAGCCGCCCCCGGACTCCACTATGGCCTTCTGGAAGAGCCCCTTCGCCCTGGGGGAGGCCAGCAGGTGCAGCACGCTCGCGCCGCCGGCCGATTCGCCGAAGACGGTGATGTTGTCCGGATCACCGCCGAACGCGGCGATGTTGGCCTTGACCCATTCCAGCGCCGCGATCTGATCCATCAGGCCATAGTTGCCGACCGGCTCGCCGGGCGGGGCGTCCGCGACGATCAGCGGGTGGGCGAAGAAGCCCAGCGCGCCCAGCCGATAGTTCATCGTGACCAGCACGACGCCCTGTTTCGCGAACGCCTGTCCGTCGTAGTAGGGCAAGGAGGCCCCGCCGACGCGGAACGCGCCGCCGGGGATCCAGACCATGACCGGCCGGTTCGACCCGGCCTTGCCCGTCGTCCAGATGTTGAGGGTCAGGCAGTCCTCGCTGAGGCTCGCCGGTGAAAAGCGCTCCACCCCGCCCGGGGCCGCGTCCACCCTGCGCGGCGGTTGCGGGCAGGCGGGTCCGAACTCGACGGCCGAAAGGTCGTGGGTCCTGACCGGGGCCGGTTGCGGCGCTCGCCAGCGGAGCGACCCGATGGGCGGCGCGGCGAAGGGAATGCCCTTGAACGCCTGGACGCCATCGGCCTCGACGCCGACGACGGCGCCGCTGGGCAGGGGAACCCGCGCGGGCGCGGCGTCGGCCGCCGCCGCGAGAGTCAGTCCAAGCCCCAGCGCCATCAGGGCCAGCCCGCGAGCGCGCCAGGATGTTTTCACGAGCGTCATCGATGCGTCTCCACCCGGCCGAGGTTCAGGGTCAATGGCGTTGGATCGGCGGCAGGACATAGGTTCCGTCCACCATCGCCCGGCTGGGCAGGTAGGCCCTGAGCAGCAGGACGAAGCGCCCCGCGGCCGGCGCCGGCAACCAGTTGGCCGTCCGCGCCCCGCCCGGATCGTTCGGCGAGATCCAGATGTCCAGGCCGCCGTCCGGATTGCGCCGCAGGCCGGAGCGATCCCCGAGGGAGTATCGGTCGGCCGGGTTGTCGAAGTATCGGACGCTTCCGTCAGCCGCCGCCTCGTAGAGCGTCAGGGACCAGAAGGCGCCGACCGGCGGCGTCTGGCCGGGCGCGAAGCGCAGGCTGTAGGAGGCGCCGCCGGGGTAGAAGTACGAGCCGCCCTCGCCCGCGCCGCGGGCATAGAGGGTTTCCTGCGGCGGCAGCGCCGCGATGCCCCACTGGGCGGTGGAGGCCCGGAGCGCGTAGTCCTGCCCGTAGTTTCCGATCTGCGCGCTCTGGTAGGCCCAGTCGCCCACCAGGCGGAAGGTCGCGTCGGGGGTCTGCAGGCTCTTTCGGGCCGCCTCGACCCCGGCGGCGATCCGGGCCGCCGCCTTATCGTCGAACCGCGAGGGATCGAACCCGCCCCGCGGCGACAGGCCGAGGATCGCGAGGCGTTCCAGCACGGCCTGGTCGGTCGCCGGCGGCGGGTTGAGCCGGAGATGTTCCTGCGCGCTGAGAAAGAACGTCCGCCAGTCGGCCGCCTTCGAGGACGCGGCCGGCCTCGCCGGCCGGGGGGCGGCCGTCGAGCGCAGCTTCAGCCGATCCTGCAGCTCATGCGCCGCCGGCAAGTCGTCCGGCCCGTCGATCAGCATGCGCCCGAGCGCCCAGACCAACGGCGTTGGCGCGCGTATCGCGCGCGGCGGCGCGGCGTGCTCCGGACCGACGAGGGTGAAGACCCCGCCATGCGGCCCGGTCGTGCGCGTGCCCAGGACGGCGAAGGTGTTGGTGTAGGCGTCCATCAGCTGGAGGGAGAAATAGCGCGCGCCCGTGGCCGGCAGTTCGATCTGAACCGGCCCGCCCGCCAGGTCGATGAACGCGCTCGACGACAGGGTGTCGTTGTTGGGCGCGGTCACCTGCTGGGTCCTGGCGTTGCTGAGCGCGCGGGCGTGGCGGAACGCATTGGCGCCCCTGCCGTTCGCCGCCGCGCGCGCATTCAGCGCGGCGACGTCCACCAGCGGCATGCAGTAGACGAAGGCGTCGAACGCCGCCTGGAACAGCGGGTCCTGCGCCTCAGCCGGCATGCGCCGAGCTCCCGCGCTCGGCGGCGCGGCTCCCGCCCAGGCGCCGCCGGCCGCGAACGCCGGCAGCCCGGCAGCCAGGGACAGGAGAGTTCGACGGTTCACGGCCTGGTTCCAATGCTTATCCGCCAACGACCTGGGAGCTAGTTGAACAACTGAAGCGTGACGTCGTCATACTCTCTGAAACTATGACGCCGGCTGGTCCATTGAGGCTTCCCGAGTTTATCCGACCACTTCGCGAGCTTTGCCTTGAGCTGGGCCACCAGCTCCGGATTTGACGCCGCGATGTTGTGCTTTTCGCCGATGTCTTTCGTCAGGTCGTAGAGCATGACGTGCTGCCCGGCGGGGCCAATCTCGGCGACCATGCCTTCAGGCGCGATCTCGGTGTTGCGCTTGTCGTTCGAGGTGACGCCGGGAGGCGCCCTGTTGGCGATCCACATCTTCTTGTCGCCGTCGCGGATCGCGTAGGTCACGCCGGCGCGCCAGTAGAGCGTCTGGTGCGGCGCGGCCTTGTCGGCCCCCTTGAGGAACGGCAGCAGGTCCACGCCGTCGTACTCGCGGTCCTGCGGCAGGGTCGCGCCGGCCAGGGCGGCCGCGGTCGGAACGATGTCCAGGCTCGAGATCGTCCGCCGATCGACGACGCCGCCCCTGACATGCCCCGGCCAGGACACCAGGTAGGGCACGCGCACGCCGCCCTCCAGGTGTTCGCCCTTGAAGCCTGAGAGCGGCGCATTGGAGCAGGCGCCGTGAAGGTCGCTGGCGCAGCCGTTGTCGGAGAGGAAGACGATCAGCGTGTCGTCTTCCAGGCCGGTTTGCTTCAGCTTGGCGCGAATGGCCCCGACCCCGTCGTCGAGCGCCGAAACCATCGCCGCGTAGATCCGCGGGCCCTTCTCCATCGTCGCCGGATAGCGATCCAGATACTTCTTGGGCGCCTGCAACGGCGTGTGCGGCGCATTGTAGGCGACGTAGAGGAAGAACGGCTTGTCCTTGTGGCGTTCGATGAAGTCGACGCTTTCGCGGGTGAAGGCGTCGGTGAGGTATTCCCGTTCGTCCACCAGGGTTCGACCGCGGGTGATCGGCGCGACCTTGCGGGTCGCGGCCAGCCGTTCCGGCAAGGTCATGCTCGCCGCCCGCTGGGCGGATTCGTTGCTGGCGTGCTCGGCGCCCTCGGAGCCGGGGTAGGTGTAGAACTGGTCCGTGGGCTTGGGGTCGACGATGTAGGTCGACGCGCCGGCCGTCATGCCGAAGAACTCGTCGAACCCGCGATCGCTGGGATGGTAGCCCTGCGCGCCCCCCAGATGCCATTTGCCGACCATCCCGGTTTCATAGCCGGCGGACTTCATGATCTGGCCGATCATGACCTCCTGTAGCGAAACCCCGCCGGTGCGATCGCGGCCGACCGGGTTGAATTCGTAGCCGAAGCGCTCCTGGTAGCGGCCGGTCAGCAGGCCCGCGCGGGACGGCGAGCAGACCGGGTGGGACACATAGGCGTCGGTGAACCGCACCCCGCTGGCCGCCAGGGCGTCGATGTTGGGCGTCCGGATGACCTTCGAGCCATAGGCCCCGACGTCGCCGTATCCGAGGTCATCGGCGAGAATGACGATCACGTTCGGCCGGCGCGCCGCCTCCGGCGCCCCAGCCTCCGCCGCGGCCGGGTCCGCCGAAGCCTGGATCGGACCCGCCCCGCTCGCCGCGCATGCGCTCAGAACAATCGCCGCCGTTCCGATGCAAAAGGCTCTCGCAGTCATCATGCTTCCCTCTTGAAATCGCTGTTGAACCGCCCGGCCATCAGCCCGCCCGCTCCACCGGCGGCACGCGGTAGGTTTCCGAAACCAGCGCCGCGCCCGGCCGGAAAGCCCGGAACTGTAGACGATAGGGCCCGGCCGGCGCGGGAAGCCAGTTCGATCTCATGGCTGGATCCTCCGGCTCGCGCGACGAGATCAGCAACGTGACCGAGCCGTCCGCTGCGGCGTGCAGCGCCCCGCTGTTGCTGCCGATCGAATAGCGGTCCGGGGGATTGTCGTAGAAGAAGAGCTGTCCCTGCGCGGTGACCTGATAGAGCGCGACGGACCAGAACCCGTCGGTCGGCGGCAACCCCTCCCGAAACACCATCTTGCGGTCGATCGCACCGTCATAGAGCCGGTCGCCGCTGTCGCCGACGCCCTGAAGGTAGAAGGCTTCGGCGATCGGCAGGGCCGCCAGGCCGGTCAGCGCGATGTGCGCCCGATACCGATAGTCGACATCGAACAGGCCCGTGTTCGGCTTGGCGTAATACCACCCCTGCACCTGCCGGGCCTCGTAGACGCGGAGATCGGACAGCGCCTGCGCGGCGCCGGCCAACACGTCCTCCATCACATTCGAGGACCATTCCGACGGTGGAAACTGCGCGCCAGGGCCGATGCCGACCGCCGCCAGGCGGCTCAGGATCGGCGCGTCCCGTTCCGGCGGCGGGTCCGCGCTCATGGCCGCGTTCGCGTATTTCAAAAGCGCCAGCAGATCGGCGCGCGGAGGCGCCGGAGGCGCGCTCGAGGCGAGCGGAGGCGTGGCGATCGAAAGCTGCTCCTGCACCGAGCCGGCGGCGTCCAGATCGTGCGACCCCGCCACATAGGTCCGGCCGAGCGCCCAGACGTGGCGCGTCGGCGAGCGGATGGTCCTGACGCCGTCGTCGGCGACGGCGGCCTGGCCATGCACCAAGCGGACGCGGGACGCTCCCTCGCGCCCGGCGTCGCCCAACACCACGAAGGCGTTGGTGTAGGCGTCCATGAGCGCCAGCGAGAAATAGCGGGCGCCCGCCGTCGGCAAGGCGATCTCCACCGGCGATTGCAGGTCGAGCCACGCCGTCGAATAGAGCGTGTCGTTGTTGGGCGTGGTGACGTCGCGCGACTTGGCGGTCGACAGGCGCCGCGAATGGGCGAAGGCGTTCTGAAACGGGTGGCGCTGCAGCGTACGGGACCGCGTCGCCATCATCTCATAGATCGGCAGGGCGTAGATCAGCCCGTCGTAGCCGAGCTGTCGCATCGGCGCCCCCTCGCCTGCCGACGCCGCGCCGGCGACGGCCGCCGTGGCGGCCGCCCCGACGATCACCGTCCGTCGCTGCATGGTCGGCTCCACCGCTCGCTCACCAGCGATAGGTCAGTTCGGCGCCGTAGGTCTGAGGGAGGTTCCACCGTCTCGCGCTGGGCCCCTCGAAGACCATGTAGTTCTCGTTGGCGAAGTTGTTCATGTAGAGCGCCGCTTGCCACCCGTCGCGCTCGACGCCCACGCGCGCATCGTAGATCTGATAGCCGTAGAGCGGTGGCGTCTGTTCGATCTCCTGGACGCCGCCGTCCCTGAAGCTGCCCTTGATATTGAAGAAGCCGGTGAGGTTTTCGGCGATCGGCCGGCGATAGTTGAGATTGAAACTGCCCGTCCAGTCGGGCCGCTGCGGCATCGTCTTGCCCTTGTCGGGACCGGAGCGGATCTTGCCCCCCTGGCGCGAAACCCCGGCGTTCAGAAGCGCCACGCCGCCGGCGATTTCCGCGCGCGCGGTGAGTTCCACCTCGACGCCGTATTGCCGCGCCGTGCCCGCGTTGTAGACAAACGGCGTCGCCTGCGCCGGACACACGGTGCTGCCCACGAAGCAGCCGTTGTCGGCCTGGACCACCAGGTTGTCGACGTTGTTGCGGTAGGCTGCGGCGTTGATGAAGACGTTGCGGGTGAGGTTTCCCTTCAGCCCGACTTCAAAGGACGTCGTGTCCTCGTCCCGATAGGACACCGGGATAGCGATCGGCGCGCGCGGATCGCCCTGCGAGAGGTTGAACCCGCCGGCGCGATAGGCGGTGCCCAGCTTGGCGTAGGTCAGCCAGTCGTCGTATTTGTAGGCCAGCGTCAGGCTGTAGGAGAAATTGTCCGACTTGGTGGAGTCGTCGAGCGAGAACCCCGCCCCGGACGGCGCGCCGGTTCCGATATCGAGCCGCTGGGAAACCAGGTCCTTGTGATCCCGGGTATAGCGCCCCTCGGCGGTGAAGTTGAGATTGTCGGTCAGGTCATAGCCCGCTGAGGCGTAGGCCGCGGCCGAGCGGAACGAATTGCTCACTTCCTGGTGGGTGCCGGGAGACAGCGAGGCCGCCGTGGTTCCCGTGGGCGTCTTGGTCAGGAAGATGTCCGCCTCGTCGTCCAGATCGTAGACTTCGGCGCCGACGAGCCAGCTGAACCGTCCGATCTTGTCGCCGACGATATGGATGTCGTTGAAGAAGATGCGGGCATAGCCGACGGTCAGGCCGCCGAGGTTGACGTCCGTCGGGCGCGTTATCAGACCGGCCGCGATCGCGGCGTCCTGAAATTCCTGGGAGCTGGCGTCCCGGTCGAACGCATTCTGCGAGTGACGCTGGCGAAGCGCGCTCGTCAAGGTCACCGTCGCCGAGCCGAAATCGTATTCCCCGACGAACTCAAAGTAGTTCGTCCGCATCTTGGCCGTGTTCGGGAAATTCCACGACATTCTGTACTTGTCGTCGATCAGACCCTTCGGATAGGTGGCGTTGACCCCCGGCCGAATGTAGATCTGATACATGAGCCCGGGCAGCATGTCGGCGGAATGCTCGGCCAGCAGGTTGGCCTTCAGCGGCCCCTGCTCATAGCCGAGCTGAGCCCGGAACAGATCCGACTTCTGGGCGTCGAAATACTGCTTCCTGACCGGATTGTAGAAGTCGCCCTTGTCCTGCCGCATGAAGTCGACGCCCACCCGCAGGGCCAGGGAGTCGGTCAGCGGCTGATTGACCACCAGTTCGCCTTCGCGCCGCTCGTTCTTGGCGACGCCGACCTGGGCGTAGCCGCTCCGCCGGGCCGGATCGGGGCGGGCCGACGATATGTTGATCGAACCCCCGACCGCGTTGCGGCCGTAGAGCGCGCCCTGCACGCCGCGCAGCACCGAAATCGTCTGCACGTCGAAGAAGTCGGACTTGGAGAACGTCCGGCCGCCCTGGTAGCCGCCGCCGATGTAGACGCCGTTGCGATAGAGACCGACGCCCGACTCGGCGGCCGTGGCGCGGCTGGTGCCCGAACCGCGGATCGAGACCTCCGAGGTCACCGGATTGGAGGTGTTGGCGAAGTTCACGCCCGGCACGTTCGAGACCAGGCTCTGGACATCGGCGACGCCGCCCATGTTGCGCAGCTGGTCGGCGCTGAAGGCGGTGGCCGCCGTCGGGATGTCGCGCAGCCGCTCCTCGCGTTTGCGCGCCGTAACGATCAGTTCGCTGACCTCGGACCCCGCATCGACACCGTCAGCGGCCGCGGCGCTAGCGTCTGATCCCGCCAGCCCCGCCGTGAGCCCGGCGATCAAGGCCAGCATGGATACCGCCGGTCCTGCTCCACCGCCCTTTGTCATGCGCCTCTCCCCTTGTCCCGAGCCGGATTCGCCCGGCTTTCAGGCGCTGACTATGTGGTCGCCCGGATCGAGGCACAATCATTTTTTCTGTATGCGGTATATTTTTCCGACCATCCCGCTCGGGTCTCGGCGACGAGGTGATTCATAATCATTTGTTTTGTATGCATTTAATGAGGATTTCTCTCGAAATAGTCCAGACAGCACCCTTGATAGTGAAGAAATTTGTGTTTTAGGTTCGCCATTCGTGGCGTCTCGGAGGCGGGCGGCGAACGGCTGTGCGAAGGCGTGGCGGCCGGGTAATAACGGCCAGCGGAGTTCGGAACGCGGAGAGATGACCGAGGGGCGAAAAACC
>JADZBR010000168.1 GCA_020852035.1 Caulobacteraceae bacterium | reverse complement strand
TCTTGATAAGCCTGCACCTTCTTGGCCTGGCTCGGCATCAGCATGCGCATGAAGTCGCGCGCCTCGCGGAAGCCGCCTTCGCCCTCGACCCAGACCGCCTCGATGTCCTTGTCGTAGAGGTCGCGGATGGCGCGTTTGACGAGGTCTTCCTCCTCGTAGATCAGCGCCGGGGCCACCGACTTCAGGGTGGTGTCGCGGATGTTTTCCCAGAGCCGCATCAGATAGTCGTAGTCGCGCTTCAGCTCGGCCTTGGTGCGCTTGGCGCCCGCGGTGCGCACTATCAGGCCCATGCCGTCGGGCACGTCCAGGCTCTGCACCACGCTCTTCAGGCGCTTCCTGTCGGTGGCCGCGGTGATCTTGCGGCTGATGCCGCCGCCGCGGGCGGTGTTGGGCATCAGGACGCCGTAGCGGCCGGCCAGCGACAGGTAGGTGGTCAGCGCCGCGCCCTTGTTGCCGCGCTCTTCCTTGACGACCTGCACCAGCATGATCTGCCGGCGACGGATCACTTCCTGGATCTTGTAGCGGCGCATCAGCCGCCGGCGGCGGCGCTCGACTTCCTCTTCCAGGTCGTCGTCATCGTCGTCGGTCGCCTCGGCGACGACGGGCTCGCCATCCTCGTCCAGCTCGACGGGCTTGGCGGGGGCGGGGTGGCCCTCATCCTCCTCGGCCTCGACCTCGCGCATCAGCGCTTCGCGGTCGGCGACCGGGATCTGGTAGTAGTCCGGGTGAATCTCGTTGAAGGCGAGGAACCCGTGGCGGTTGCCGCCGTATTCGATGAAGGCCGCCTGCAGCGAGGGCTCTACGCGGGTGACTTTCGCGAGGTAGATATTGCCGCGCAGCTGGCGGCGGTTCTGGGTTTCGAAATCGAACTCTTCAATCCGGTTTCCGTCGACCACCACGACGCGGGTTTCTTCCGCGTGCGCAGCGTCGATCAACATTTGTTTGGTCATCGAGGTCTCCGCGGCGCGCCGCGTGGCCGAAGGCCGGGCGCTGCCGATTGTTCAGGAGGGCGCGCGCGGACCCGCACGTCGCGCCGAGGGCGCGGGCGGGTTGAAGGCGGTTGTCGGCCTGGAAGGCGCAGCCCATGAATGTGGTCCCGTCGCGCACGAATGCGCGTGGATGCGGATGGTGCGCCTTAACCGCGCGAGGGCGCGAGATCGGTGCGGGGTTTCTTCGCGCGGAGGTGCGCCCCGAAAAACAGGGTGCGTCGTCGCGCGCGGGGACATTGCAACACCGGCGTGAAAAAAGAAAGCGTATGGGGTTTGCTGGGTAGGGAGTTTAACCCTTTGGCTACCCTGTTGCGGCCTAGTGTGGCTTAAACTTGCAATAACTCTGGGTGCTGGGGCGAAGCATGCGCGCGCGTATCGGCCGCGTCTTCTCGAAAACGTCCGTGCGGGTGGCGGCGGTGTTCACCGTGGCGACCGCCGGCGCGCTTTCCATTGTGGCCGCTTCCCAGGCCGAGGGCTCGCCAGGCGTGCGCCAGGTGCGGCTGGGCGGCGATAGTTCGGAAACCCGCGTGGTGGTCGACCTCGACCGCAGGGTCAGCGGCAAGGTCACCGACGGCGACGGCCGCGAGATGGCGATCACGCTGAGCGGGGTCAGGCCGGGCGTCGAACGCTCGGGCGGCGGGCGGGGCCTGGTGCGCGGCTGGAGCCTCGACGAGGCCGGGGGCGGAACCCGGCTGAAACTGGATCTGACCGCCGACGCCGAGATCAAGGGACGCTTCCTCTTGCCGCCGGCCGACGGCGTGAACCACTATCGCTACGTCATCGACCTGAGGCGCGCCGGCCAGGCCAGCGAACGCCCTGCCGCCCCGGTGGTGCGGATGACCGCGCTGAACCGCAAGAAGGTCATCGTCATCGACGCCGGCCACGGCGGCAAGGATCCCGGCGCCCTCGGCCCGAACCACCAGGAGAAGACCGTCACCCTGGCGGCCGCCAAGGCGCTTAAGTCCAGGCTCGAGCAGACCGGCCGCTACAAGGTGGTGCTGACCCGCGGCAGCGACGTCTACGTGCCGCTGGAGAACCGCGTGCACATCGCCCGGCGGGCCGACGCGGACCTGTTCATCTCGCTACACGCCGACTCCGGCCCGACCAACGAGATGCGCGGGGCCAGCGTCTACACCCTCTCCGACGGGGCGACGGCGCGCTCGGCCAAGTTCATCAAGAAGGACGACTGGTTCGTCAAAGCCAGCCTCACCGGCGGCCAGGGCGTGGGCGACATCCTCCTGGACCTCACCCAGCGCATGACCCGCAACCGCTCGGCGCAGTTCGCCGAGGTCCTGCTGGATCGCGTGGACGACCACAGCCTGCTCCTGCGCCGCAGCCACCGCGACGCGGGCCTGGTGGTGCTGCTCGCCCCGGACGTGCCGGCGGTGCTCCTGGAGATGGGTTTCATCAACAACCCGCAGGATGAAAAGCTGCTGGCCAGCGCTTCGTACCGCGAGAAGCTGATGGGCGGCGTCGCCAAGGCGATCGACGACTACTTCGGAAGCGACATCAAGCTCGCGGCGCGCTGACGCGTTGGCGCCGCCCGCGAACGCCGCTAGACCTGCGGCGAAGCGGGGAGGGCGTTCCCGCGGAGGCCCGAGTTAAGCGTGAATCGTCCGGAAAGATGGGTCGGGATCGCCGGCGTCGCGGTGCTGAGCGCCATCGCCGCGGCCGGCTTCGCCATCGCCATCTATGCCGGCTGGCTGTTCCACGACATGCCGGATGCCGCCGACCTGGTGGACTACCGACCGCCGACCGCCACGCGGGTCTATGCCTGGGACGCCACCCTGATCGGCGAATTCTCCGATGAGCGGCGCATCTATGTGCCCTACGACCAGATGCCGCCGGTGCTGGTGCGCGCCTTCCTGGCCGCCGAGGACCGCAGCTTCTTCCAGCACGGCGGCGTCGATTTCGTAGGCCTGACCCGCGCCCAGCTGAAGAACATCGGCAACCTGGTGCGCGGCCGCCGGCTCGAGGGCGGCTCGACCATCACCCAGCAGGTGGCCAAGAACGTCCTGCTGACCAACGACGCCACCCTCGGGCGCAAGGCCAAGGAGGCGATCCTCGCCTCGCGGCTGGAGCAGGTGCTGTCCAAGGAACAGATCCTCGAACTCTATCTGAACGAGATCTGGCTGGGCTACCGCTCCTACGGCGTGGGCGCGGCGGCCTACAACTACTTCGGCAAGCCGATCTCCGAGCTGACCCTGGCCGAGGCCGCCTATCTGGCGGCCCTGCCCAAGGGGCCGCAGAACTATCACCCGATCCGCAACAAGCAGGCCGCGATCGCGCGGCGCAACTGGATCATCGGCCAGATGGCCGAACTCGGCTGGGTGAGCCGCGAAGAGGCCCGGGCCGCGATGGACGAGGACCTGAAGGTCCAGCCCGCCCCCAAGCGCTCGCAGTACCAGGACGCCGACTTCTTCGTCGAGGAAGTGCGCCGCCGCGGCATCGCCACCTTGGGGCCCGAGCTCAACAAGGGCGGCTACTACATGCGCACGACGCTCGACCCCCGGCTGCAGTCCGCGGCGCGGGTGGCGCTGATGACGGGGCTGGAGAGCTACGACCGCCGCCACGGCTGGCGCGGCGCCTGGGGCCGGGTCGATCCGGCCAAGCCCGGCTGGCAGGCCGGGGCGCTGAAGACCTCGCCGCCGCTGGAACGCCGGGGCTGGCGCGCGGCGGTGATCACCCAGGCGTCCGGCGATGTCCGCATCGAGACCGCCCGTGGCGGCGACACTGGCGCGATCCTTTCGGCCGACGCCGCCTGGGCGCGGGCGGGCAGGGGGCTTGAGGTCGGCGACCTGGTGTTCGTCGAGCCGGCCGAGGGCGGCGGCTATCACCTGCGCCAGGTGCCGGCGGTCAACGGCGCCCTGGTGGCGATGGACCCCTATTCCGGCCGCGTGCTGGCGATGGTCGGCGGGTATTCCTACTCGCTGTCGAGCTTCAACCGCGCCACCCAGGCCCAGCGCCAGCCGGGTTCGGCGATCAAGCCGATCGTCTACGCCGCGGCGCTGGAGAACGGCTACACGCCCGCCTCGACGGTGATGGACTCGATGATCACCTTCCGCGGCGCCGGCGGCTCGGTCTGGACGCCGGAGAACTATAACCGCCGCTACTACGGCGCGCTCACCTTGCGGCGTGGCCTGGAACTGTCGCGCAACGCCATGACGGTGCGCCTGGCCAACGGCGTCGGCATGAAGAAGGTCGCCGCGCTCGCCGAGTCGATGGGCGTGACCAAGCACATGGAACCGGTGCTGGCGATGGCGCTGGGCGCCGGCGAGACCACGCCCTTCAAGCTGACCGCCGCCTACGCGACCTTCGTAAATGGCGGCAAGACGGTGGAGCCGCACCTGATCGAACTGGTGCAGGACCGTGAGGGCAAAACCATCTTCCGCGCCGACAAGCGCGACTGCCGCGGCTGCAGGAGCGGCTTCAACGGCGACGAGAGCCCGCACATCCCACAGGCCGGGACCCAGGTGATCGACCCGATCACCGCCTATCAGATCGCCTCCATGCTGGAGGGCGTGGTCGATCGCGGCACCGCCACCTCCGCGCGGGTGCTGGACCGCCGGATCGGGGGCAAAACCGGCACCACCAACGAATACCGCTCGGCCTGGTTCGTCGGCTTCTCGCCGCAGATCGTGGTCGGCACCTACATCGGCTTCGACGACAACCGCTCGCTCGGCCACGGCGAGACCGGCACCCAGGCGGCGCTGCCGATCTTCATCGACTTCATGAAGGAGGCGCTGAAGCCGTTGCCGAAGAAGGAGCTGACGGCGCCCTACAACGCCAAGTTCGCCACCATCAACGGCATCCGCGAAGCCTTCAAGCCGGGCTCCGAGCCGCAGGTGCGCGCCGCGCCGGTCGGCCCGGCCCGCCTGCCCAGCGGCCCGCAGCCCTACAACAAGGTCTGGCCGGAGGGTAAGCTCTCCGGCGCCCAGAGCAGCGGTCAGGCCGTGCAGCCCCAGCGTCCGCCGGACGACATGACCGGATTGTATTGACCGGGCCGAATGGCTATCTCGCCCGCCCTGACCAACCCTTGGAGCCATCCATGAGAGCGGATGTCGCGGCCCTGGCGGCCGACATCGAGCAGTCGATCGACCTGCTCAGGAGGCGTCTTTGACTGGGAACCGGCCCTCCGAAAACTCGATGAGCTGAACGCCCGGGTCGAGGACCCGACCCTCTGGGACGACGCCTCGGCCGCCCAGGCCATCATGCGCGAGCGCACGCGCCTGGCCGCCCAGGTCGAGGCCGTGCAGGCGCTCGAGCGTGGCGTGAAGGAGGCCCTCGAATACGCCGAGCTCGGCGAGGAGGAGGGCGACGAAGGCGCCGTCGACGAGGCCGCCAGCCAGCTCGCCGAGCTGAAGGCTAGAGCCGGCCGCGCCGAGCTGGAGGCGCTGCTTTCCGGCGAGGCTGACGGCAATGACGCCTATGTGGAGATCAACTCCGGCGCCGGCGGCACCGAGTCCAACGACTGGGCGGGGATGCTGCTGCGCATGTACTCCCGCTGGGCCACCCAGCACGGCATGAGCGTCGACTTCATCGAGGAGACGGCCGGCGAGCAGGCGGGCATCAAGTCCGTCACCTTGCAGGTGAAGGGCGAGAATGCCTACGGCTGGCTGAAGACCGAGGCTGGCGTGCATCGCCTGGTCCGCATCTCGCCGTTCGACTCGAACGCCAAGCGCCACACCAGCTTCGCCTCGGTGTGGGTCTATCCGGTGGTCGACGACACCATCGAGATCGACATCAACCCGGCCGACGTGCGCACCGACACCTACCGCGCCTCCGGCGCCGGCGGGCAGCACATCAACAAGACCGATAGCGCCGTGCGCCTGACGCACATCCCGACCGGTGTGGCGGTGGCCTGCCAGGCCGGTCGCTCGCAGCACGCCAACCGCGATGAGGCCTGGAAGATGCTGCGCGCGCGGCTCTACGAGCTGGAGCTGCAGAAGCGCGAGGCCGAACGGGCGGCGCTGGAGGACCAGAAGACCGACATCGGCTGGGGCCACCAGATCCGCAGCTACGTCCTGCAGCCGTACCAGATGGTGAAAGACCTGCGCACCGAGGTGGAGACCTCCGACACCCAAGGGGTGCTCGACGGCGACCTCGACGCCTTCATGGGCGCGTCGCTGGCGCAGCGCGTGGGCGCCACGCGGGACGGCGCCGAGGCCTGATGGACCTGACCTCCTGGACCTACCGCCGCCGCTTCGACGTCGAGGGGGTGAAGGGCGAAGTCGCCATCAAGTACGGCCTCACCGCCGTCGAGAGCCGCCTCATTGTCGGCGGTGAGACGCTGGCGACCGACCGCACGCCGACCACCGGCGAGGAGGCCACCCGCAACCACCGCCTGGCCGCCACCCTGCCGGACGGTCGCGCCATCGAGGCCGAGGCCGGCTACATCAACTGGTGGAACGTCGGCGCGGCGGTGCGTATCGACGGGCGGCTGGTCCACGAAAGCCACCCCGGCAAGACCATCGCCTTCCCGGCCAGGCTGAAGAAGATGACCGTCGACCCCGGCGTCGACATGAGCCGGTTCAAGCAGAACCGCTGGGCCATCGGCGTCGACATCGCCCTGGGCCTTCTCTTCTTCGTGGTCGCCAAGCTCACCGACCTGACCACCGCCGCCATCTTCGGCGCCTTCGCGGGCCTGGCGCTGATCGTCGCCCAGCGGTTCGTGAAGGTGAACATCATCGGCGGCCTTGCGCTGTTCGGCGTGGTGATGCTGCTGATCTCGGCGGGCCTGGCCTGGGCCTTCCAGGACGACTGGATGGTCAAGATGCGCACCAGCCTGGTCGGCGGCGTCTCGGCGACGCTCTTCCTGCTCGACGCCGGCATCGACGGCCGCTGGCTGGGGCAGGGGCTGATGCGCTACCTGCCGTACAACGACCTGCGGCCCGCGCGTGTGTCGGTGGCGATGGGCTCGATGGCGGCGATCATGGCCAGCGCCAACTACGCCGTCGCCACCTTCGCCTCGACGGACTTCTGGCTGGTCTACACCACCTTCCTCGACACCTTCCTGGCCATCGGCCTGGCGATGGGGGCGATCAATGCGGCGCGGGTGAAGACGGGCTGAAGGTTCCATCTACCTCCCCCGCGCAGCGGCGGGAGGGGGACCGCGCGCCGAAGAGCGCGTGGTGGAGGGGGCGGGCGGCCCCACGGCCTCGCGACGCCGCGATCACCAGCCGCGCCCACGCGATGCGCCACGGGGTTAAGGCGTCTACCAGAGATCGCCGAACTCGAATGCGAGACGCCTGGGCCGCCGCTCGCCCCCACCACCAACCGCGCTTCGCTACGCGCGGCGGTCGGTCCCCCACCCGC
>JADZBR010000167.1 GCA_020852035.1 Caulobacteraceae bacterium | reverse complement strand
CGGCCAGGCCGCCGCCAAGACCCTGATCGAGCGTCTGCCGGCAGGGCAGTACTACAAGCCGCTCGGGGGAAGCTGGACGCGGAAGTAGCCGCGCCCCAGCTTCTTTACCTCCCCCGCGCAGCGGCGGGAGGGGGACCCCGCGCCGAAGAGCGCGTGGTGGAGGGGGCAAGCCACCAGCGCAGCCTTGCGACGCACCGTGATCACCACCCGCGCCCGGCGTCCCGGGTCTGCCACGACCTCCAGGGCGTGATGGAAAGCATCCACCTGAGGGCCGCCGAACTGGAATGCGGCGGCGGCGCCTGAGCCGCCGCGCGCCCCCACCACCAACCGCTCTTCGCTGCGCTCGGCGGTCGGTCCCCCTCCCGCCGCTGCGCGGGGGAGGTGAAGGCAGCGCAACCTAACCGCCCCGCGCGATGAAGCCCGGGTTGCGGAAGCCCTTGTCGCTCTTGGCGTAGAAGAAGGGTTCGCCCTCCAGCCCCGCCAGCGCGCCGCCGGCGCCCAGCAGCACCGCGTGGCCAGCGGCGATGTCCCATTCCATGGTCGGGCCGTGGCGCGGATAGATGTCGGCCGCGCCCTCGGCGATGCGGCAGAGCTTGATCGAGGAGTCCATCGGCTCGGCCCGCTGGAAGCCGAACTTCTGCTTCAGCGCCTCGACGGTCTCCGGCTTGGCGGTGTGGCTGATCAGGCCGAGCACCTCGCCGGCCGGCGGGCGGCGCACGCGGATGGCTTCGGCGCCGCCGCCTGAAATGCGCTTGAAGCTTCCGGCCGGCCCGGTGAACCACGCCTCGCCGGTCGGCGGCGCGACCACCGCGCCGGCGCGCACCCGGCCGTTCTCGACCAGCCCGATGTTGACCGTGAAATTGGGATCGCCGCGCACGAACGCCTTGGTGCCGTCCAGCGGATCCACAAGGAAGAAGCGCGGCGGGGCCTCGGCCGGCACGCCGCCGGCGGCGGAGTCCTCCTCGGCGATCACCGGCACGCCCGGGAAGGCGCGGGCCAGGGCCTCCAGGATCAGCGCCTCGCCGCGCTGGTCGGCCTCGGTGACCGGGCTCTCGTCGGCCTTGCTCATCACCGTC
This sequence comes from Caulobacteraceae bacterium, assembly GCA_020852035.1. GTDB lineage: Bacteria > Pseudomonadota > Alphaproteobacteria > Caulobacterales > Caulobacteraceae > Phenylobacterium. Next base: position 1,614 of record JADZBR010000167.1, on the reverse strand, counting down.
AGGCCCGAGCGCCAGAGCGGCAGGATCAGGGCGGCGGCGGCCTCGCAGATCTCGGCGAGCTTGGGGCCGACGTCGTCGAGGTCGGTGAGGCGATTTGCGGGAACATCCAGGGTCATCGTCGCGTCTCTAACCCGACGCGGCCGGTTTGCCAGCCGCCCAAATCACGCCAGCATCGCGCCGCCCATGTCCGACGACCTGCCCTTTTCGACCACGCCCGCCGATCTGGCCGCCTTCCTGGCCGGGCGGCTGTGCCACGACCTGATGAGCCCGGCGAGCGCCCTGGCCTCGGGGATCGACCTTCTGCAGGACCCGTCGATGGCGTCGATGCAGGACGAGACCATCGACCTGATCGGCAAGAGCGCGAAGAAGCTGATCGACCTGCTGGAATTCTGCCGCGTGGCCTACGGCGCTTCGGCCTCCGCCGAAGCCTTCGACGCCGAGAAGCTGGGCGCGGTGCTCTCAAAGCTCTTCGAGCACATGCGCCCCGACCTCGCCTGGGAGGTGGAGCCGGGCGCGGTCTCCAAGACCGCCGGGCGGGCGATGGCCAACCTGGCGCAGATGGCCGGCTCGGCGCTGTTCAGCGGCGGGACGGTGCGGGTGCGCTCGACCCTCGAGGGCGAAACGGTCGCCATCGCGATCGAGGGCGAAGGGCCGCGCGCGCGGCTGCGGGCCGAGGTGCTGGACGGGCTGGAGGGGCGCGGCTGGGGCGAGGCGCTGCCCGGGCACTGGGTGCAGGGCTACTATGTGCGCCAGTTCGTCGACGACGCCGGCGGGCGGGTGATGGTCGACGTGGGGGAAGGCCGGATCGCGTTCGCGGTCACCCTTCCACAGTAATCGCCGCCGCCTGCACGGCTCCTTAACCGAACCGCTCGCAAATGCGGACGCTCAAAGGAGAGCGTTCGTGAGAACCTGCCTGGTGGTCGACGACAGCCGCGTGATCCGCAAGGTCGCGCGCCGCATCCTGGAGGACCTCGGCTTCGAGATCGCCGAGGCCGGCGACGGGATGGAGGCGCTGGCCTGGTGCCGCGCGGCGATGCCCGACGCGGTGCTGCTGGACTGGAACATGCCGGTGATGGACGGGCTGGACTTCCTGCGACGCCTGCGGGCCGAGCCGGGCGGCGAGGCGCCCAAGGTGCTGTTCTGCTCGGTGGAGAACAGCGTCGAGCGCATCCGCGAGGCGCTGGACGCAGGCGCCGACGAATATGTCATGAAGCCCTTCGACGGCGACATCATCGCCGCCAAGTTCGAGTTGGCGGGCTTCGCATGAGGCCCGAGGAGCGCGCCCTGGTCGCCCACCTGTGCGCCGCCAAGGCGGGGCTGACGGTGGACGCCTCGATGGACTATCCGATCGAGAGCCGCCTTTCGCCGCTCGCCCGGCGGGAGGGTTTCGCCTCGGTCGGTGAGCTTTTGCAGGCGATCCGCGGCCGCCGCGAGGAGCGGCTGATCTGGGCGCTGGTCGAGGCGATGGCGCCCGGCGAGACCGCCTTCTTCCGCGACCGCGAGGCCTTCGACCAGCTGGCCGAGGTGCTGCCGGTGATGGCGCGCCGGCGCAGCGGCGCGCCCTTGCGCATCTGGAGCGCGGCCTGCGGTTCGGGCCAGGAGATCTATTCGGTG
>JADZBR010000166.1 GCA_020852035.1 Caulobacteraceae bacterium | reverse complement strand
CGGGCATGGCCAGGGCGGCGACAGCCAGCACAAGCAGGGCGCGGCGGTTCAGGTGGGTCAGCAACGGGCGATCTCCGGCGGCCGGTCTCAGCCCGTCATAGGGCGAAGGTGGGGACGCAGGCTAGCCTTGTCGGGTCAGCGGGTCTCGATCTCGGCGACCACCAGGCCCTTGGGACCTTCGGCGAAGCGCACCATCACGTCCTCGCCGGGCTGCAGGTCTTCCAGGCCGCTGCGGCGCAGGGTCTCGATGTGCACGAAGATGTCGCCCGGCTCGCCGCCGGAGCGCACCACGAAGCCGTAGCCCTTGGCGCGGTTGAACCACTTTACCTTGGCGGGCTCTGCGGGACCCATCGGCGCCGGCGGGCGGCGCGGCCCGCGGGCCGCATAGCCGCCGTCGTGGCTGTCGCGGCCGAAGCCGCCGCGCGCGCCACCTTCGTAGCGGTCCCGCCGATAGCCGACATCGGCGCCGTCGTGGCGGCGGCGTTCCGGCTGCGGCGGGGCGGCGCTCTCGTCGAGTTCGTGGATGTCGGAGACCTGCCAGCCCTTCGGGCGCTGCACCACATCGCAGACGATGGTCGAGCCCTCGAGCGCGCTTTCGCGCCCGCAGTTGCGCAGCGAGGTGATGTGCAACAGCACGTCCTTGAGGCCAGTCTGCGTGGGATCGTCGGGGACGATGAAGCCGTACCCCTTGCCCGCGTCGAACCACTTCACGCGGCCGCTGATGCGCACCGCTTCGGCGTCAAATCCTGCGCCGTCCATACCAAAACCCGACATTCGCCCCTCTGACCCAGCCCTGGGCCGACCTCACGAAGCGAGGCCATTGTAACATTGTTCTCGGGAATTGTGGCGGTCAACGCCATTTTTGGGGCGAGCACCCAGAATCACCCGCTCCGCGCCGGGAGCGGGGTGGCAGTCCCTAGGGGAGTCGAACCCCTCTCTCCAGGTTGAAAACCTGGCGTCCTAACCGATAGACGAAGGGACCACGGCCGGGAGGCGGTGTCTATATCGACCTTCGGATGGGGGTGCAAGGCGCTGCGGGCGGCCTTCAGCGCATGCGCGGATCGGCCACGTCCTCGATCTCGAACTGCACGCTTTCGCGCCCGTTCCAGTCGTCGAATTTCAGCCGTCCGGCGACGTGCAGCGCACCGCCCGAGGCGAGCAGGCGCTCGCCCATGACCGTCTCCTGGGCGCGCCAGGCGATGGCCTTCAGCCGCCCGCCGGAAGCGTCGGTGAGCGTGCCGCGCACGTGCCCCCCACGCAGCGCCATCGGCTGTTCGAAACGCACGTCGGCCAGGGCGAAGGTCGGTTCGGGGTTGCCGGGGCCGAAGGGCGCCAGGCGCTCGAATTCGGTGCGGAGCGCCCGCGTGGCCGAGCGCGGCGTCAGCAGCACATCCACCTCCAGCATGTCGTTGGCGGCGGCCAAGGTCTGTTCCTCCGCGCAGCGCTCGGCGAGGAAAGCCCTCAGGTCCGGCAGGGCGTCCGGCCGCACGGTGAGCCCGGCCGCCATCGCGTGTCCGCCGCCGGCCAGCAGCAACCCCTCGCCAAACGCCGCCTGGACGGCGAGCCCAAGGTTCACCCCCGGCTGCGAGCGCCCCGAGCCCTTGCCGACGTTGGCCGCGCGGTCGACGCCGACCACGATCACCGGCTTGCGGTATTTCTCGCGCAGGCGACCGGCGACAATGCCGATCACGCCGGGGTGCCAGCCATCGCCGGAGACCACGATCACCGGCGCGTCCGGCTGGTTGCTCTCGGCCTCGATGGCGTGGACGGCGGCCTCCAGCACCTCGCGCTCGACCTCCTTGCGGGCGTGGTTGAGGGCGTCGAGTTCCTCGGCCAGGGCGGCGGCTTCCTCGGGATCGTCGGTGGACAGCAGGCTGGCCCCGAGGTCGGAGCGGCCGATGCGCCCGCCGGCGTTGATGCGCGGGCCGAGGATGAAGCCGACATGGTAGGCGCTGGCCGGTCCCTGCGCCTTGGCCACGTCCAGCAACGCCTTCAGACCGGCGTTGCGCCAGTTCGACATCACCTTCAGGCCCTGCGCGGCCAGGGCGCGGTTGAAGCCCACCAGTTGGGTCACGTCGCAGATCGCGCCCATCGCCGCCAAGTCCAGCCATTCGCGGATGTCGGGCTCCGCTCGGCCCTCGAAAAGGCCCCGACGGCGCGCCTCGCGATTGAGGGCGGCGAGCAGCACGAAGGTCACGCCGGCGGCGGCCAGCACGCCCTGGCCGGAGGCGCAGTCCGGGTGGTTCGGATTGACCAGGGCCGCGCAGGCGGGCGCCTCCTCGCGCATCAGGTGATGGTCGATGACCACTACTTCCAGGCCGATCTCGGCGGCGCAGGCGATGGCGTCGACGGCCGCCGCGCCGCAGTCGACAGTGATCACCAGTTCGGCGCCCTGGTCGCGCAGACGGCGGAAGGCGGCTGGCGACGGGCCGTAGCCTTCGGCGATGCGGTCGGGCACGTAGATCGGCAGATCGCGGCCCAGCGCGCGGAACCAGCGCACCAACTGGGCGGCGCTGGAGGCGCCGTCCACGTCGTAGTCGGCGAAGACCACCGTCGGTCGGCTGCGCTCAGCGGCGTCGACCAGGATCTCCGCGGCGCGATCCATGCCGAGAAAGCTCGAAGGGTCGGGGAAGAGCGCCTTCAGCGTCGGGTTGAGGTAGGTCTCGCCCTGCCCCGCCCCGATCTGGCGGGAGGCCAGGGCGCGCGCCATCGGCTCGGAGAGGCCCAGGTGCTGCTGGTGCGCGCGCACCACGGCGGGGTCCGCCGGCCGTTCGCGCCAGGCGCGGCCGGATAGGGAACGGGAGACGCCGAGGAAACTGCTCCCTTCCCCCTGGAGGGGGGAAGGGAGCTTAAACCGCCCGCTTCATCCGCACTTCGCGCACGGTGCGGGTGGAGGAGTTCATCACCAGGGTATGCGTATGGACAAAGCCGTCCTTGAAGCTGACCCCGTCGAGCAGCGCCCCCTTGGTGACGCCGGTGGCCGCGAAGATGGCGTCGGCGCGGACGATCTCGGAGAGCACGTACTTCTTGTCGAAGTCGGTGATGCCGACGCGCTGGGCGCGGCCCTTCTCGTCGGCGTTGCGGAAAACGAGCCGCCCCTGGAACTGGCCCCCGACGCACTTCAGCGCCGCGCATGCCAGCACGCCCTCGGGCGCGCCGCCTTGGCCGAGATAGAGATCTACGCCCGTCTCGGGATCGGCGGTGTTGATCACCCCCGCCACGTCGCCGTCGGTGATGAGATAGACCCGCGCGCCGACGCCGCGCAGGCTCTCGATGATCGAGGCGTGCCGCGGACGGTCCAGCACGCAGACGGTGATGTCCTCGGGCTTCACGCCCTTGGCCTTGGCCAGCGCCTTCACATTGTCCGCGGGCGAGGCGTCGAGGTCGATCACGCCGTCCGGATAGCCCGGCCCGCAGGCGATCTTGTCCATGTAGGTGTCGGGGGCGTTGAGCAGGGTGCCCTTGGGCGCCCAGGCCATCACCGCGAGCGCGTTGGCCATCGCCTTGGCGGTCAGGGTGGTGCCTTCCAGCGGGTCGAGCGCGATATCCACCGCCGGGCCGCCCCGACCCACCTTCTCGCCGATGTAGAGCATCGGCGCCTCGTCGCGCTCGCCCTCGCCGATGACGATCTCGCCGTCGATCTCCAGGTCGTTCAGCGCCGTGCGCATGGCGTCGACGGCGGCCTGGTCGGCGGCCTTCTCGTCGCCGCGGCCGACCAGCCGCCAGGCCGCGATGGCGGCGATTTCGGTCACGCGGACGGCGTCCAGCACCAGACCGCGATCCAGAACCTCAGCGCTCAATAGTCTCTCCTACCGCCGGCTTCGGCGGATTTTCTCAAACCTGCGCGATGCGCAGCAGACGGGGCGGTTCGGTGACCGCGGGAAGCTTGGCGATGCGGTCGAGCGCGTCGCTCAGCAGGGATTCGGCCACCGTATGGGTGGTCAGCACGATCGGCATGCCCTCGACCTCGGGCATGGGCTTTTGCAGGAAGGTTTCGATGG
>JADZBR010000165.1 GCA_020852035.1 Caulobacteraceae bacterium | reverse complement strand
TGGGCATGGCCCTGGCTGCCGTAGCCGACGATGACGACCTTCTTGCCCTTGATCAGGTTCACGTCGGCATCGCGATCGTAGTAAACGCGCATCCCCACTCACTCCTCTTCCGGTCTCGTCAGGCGTCTCACCCCGCTAGACCGGGGCAGTCGTTCGGGCGCCGTTCTTAGGCTGCCGGCTCGCCCGGAGCAAGGCGCTTCCTGCCCGGGCGCGCCTGCGAGGTGCGCAGGGCTGGCGCCCGGCCGCTCCGCCCGCCGCCGGGCGGCCCGGCCGCGGCCTCGCCCGTTGCCGGTTGTCACTGTCAATGCAACTGATTAACGTCGTATTCCTGTGCGGACCATGGGAGGACGTGATCGCCTCGGAAACCGACCGGCTCAGGGCGCTGCGGTCCTATGCGATTCTGGATACGCCCCCCGAGGAACCCTTCGACCGCATCGTTGAACTGGCCTCCACCATCTTCAGAACGCCGACGGCGCTGATTTCCCTGATCGACGAGCGGCGCCAGTGGTTCAAGGCGCGCGTCGGCCTGGACGCGACCGAGACGCCGCGCGAATGGGCCTTCTGCAACCGGGCGATCCAGCAGCCGCCGCTGCTCGTCGTGCCCGACGCGCAGAGGGCGCCGGACGTCGCCGAGAACCCCCTGGTGCGCGGGCCGCCCACCGTCCGCTTCTATGCCGGCGCCGTGATCTCGAGCAGCGGCGGACAGCCGCTCGGCACGGTCTGCGTGATCGATTCCGCTCCGCGGCCCGACCTGACGCCGCAGGAGCGCAAGACCCTCGAGGCCCTCGCCCGGCTGGCCGAGAGCGAACTGGAGCGGCGGCGGGCCACGATGGAGGCGCGCGAGGCCGCCCGCCGCTTCCAGGACTTCGTCGAGACCTCGGCCGACTGGTACTGGGAGTTGGACGCGGACCTGCGCTTCGCCACCATCGCCGGCAACCTGCCGGACATGCCGCTGCGCGAGGAGTTCATCGGCCGGCGCCGCTGGGAGGCGCACGGCGCGCAGGCGGCGCCCGGCATCTGGGACCGGCACCAGGCCGACCTCGAGGCCCGCCGACCCTTCCGCGACTTCGCCGTGGAGGGCAGGACCCGCGACGGCGCGCGCATCGCCATCAGCATCAGCGGCAAGCCGATCTTCGACGAGTCCGGGGTCTTCACCGGCTACCGCGGCACCTCGCGCGACCAGACCCGCCAGCTGGAGGCGCAGGAGGCGCTGGCGCGGAGCGAGGAGAATTTCCGCGCGGTCTTCGAGCACCACCCGGACCCCATGTGGGTGGTCGATCCCGACAGCCTCCACTTCCTGCTGGTCAATGATGCCGCCATCGCGCTCTACGGCTACAGCCGGGAGGAGTTCCTGGCGATGCGCACGCCCGACATCCCGGTGGAGGCGGAGCAGGAGCGCCTGCGCGGCTTCCTGAAGCAGGTGCATCCCCTGGGCTCGACGGATTCGGAATGGCGGCATCGCACCAAGGACGGCCGCGAGATCATCGTCACCATGCGCGGGCGCGCGGTGCGCTACGACGGGCGGGCCGCCCGGCTCATCGTGGCGCGCGACGTCACCGCCCTGCGGGCCGCGGAGCAGGCCCTGGCGCGGCAGGAGGCGCTGCTGAACCAGGCGCAGCGCCTGGAATCGCTCGGCAAGCTCACCGGCGGCGTGGCGCACGACTTCAACACCCTGCTGACGGTGATCCTGGGCAACGCCGAGGTGCTGCAGGAGGCCGTCGCGGGCGAGCCGGGCCTGGCCGAGGTGGCCGGCGTGACCAGGCGCGCCGCCGAACGCGCCTCGCAGCTCACCGCCCAGCTGCTGACCTTCGCCCGCCGCCAGCCGCTGCTGCCCGAGACCATCGAGATCGCGGCGACCCTCGAGCGCACGGTGGCGCTGCTGCGCCGGACCATCAGCGAGTCGATCGAGATCGCGGTGGCGGCGTCGCCCGAGCTCTGGCCGGCGCTGGTCGACGAGGCCCAGCTGGAGAATGCGCTGCTGAACCTCTGCATCAAGGCCCGCGACGCCATGCCGGGCGGCGGCCGGATCGAGATCGAGGTGCGCAACTGCCGGCTCGGCGCCGACGCGGTCGGCCTCCCCGGCGAGGTCGCCCCCGGCGAGTACGTCCTGCTGACGGTGGCGGACAGCGGCAGCGGCATGCCGCCGGAGGTCCGCGAGCGGGCCTTCGAGCCCTTCTTCACCACCAAGGGGGTCGGCAAGGGCTCCGGCCTCGGCCTCTCGATGGTCTACGGCTTCGTCAAGCAGTCCGGCGGCCATGTCGCCCTGCACTCCGAGCCCGGCCGCGGCACGCTGGTGGCGCTCTACCTGCCGCGGGCGACCGGCGGGGCGAAACCGGCCGAGGAGCCCCGGGCGCCCGCGGCGACCTCGGAGAAGGGCTCCGAGCGCGTGCTGCTGGTCGAGGACGACGAGATGGTCCGCAGCTATGCCGAGCAGCTGCTGAAGAGCCTGGGCTACAAGGTGGTGGCGGCGGAGAACGGGCCCTCCGCCCTGGCGATCCTGCAGGGCGGCGCCGGCTTCGACCTGCTGCTGACCGACATGGTGATGCCGGGCGGCATCGACGGGCGCGAACTCGCCGAGGCGGCGCGCGCGCTGCGGCCCGACCTGCCGGTGCTGATCTCGTCCGGCTACGCCGAGAGCGCCATCGACGCCGGCGAGTGGCAGCAGGCCGGCCTGCACCTGCTGAACAAGCCCTACCGCCGCCGCGAGCTGGCGGAGAAGGTGCGCCGCATCCTCGACGGCGCCGCCGCCTGACCCCTACATCCCCTTGGGGCCGCGGCTGATCGCCACCACGCCGCTGCGGCTGATGTCGACCAGGCCGAGCGGGCGCATCAGGTCGATGAAGCGGTCGAGCGCGGCGGTCTCGTCGGTGATCTGGAACACGAAATGCCCCAGCCCGGCATCGACCGTGCGCGCCTCGAAGATGCCGGCGATACGCAGCGCCTCGACCCGCTTGTCGCCCTGCCCCACCACCTTGATCAGCGCCGCCTCGCGCTCGACGTGATTGCCGACGTAGTCGTTGGTCAGATCGCTGACCCGGTGCACCGGCACCATGCGGTCGAGCTGCGCCT
>JADZBR010000164.1 GCA_020852035.1 Caulobacteraceae bacterium | reverse complement strand
TCGCCGGCTACGCCGAGCCCAGCCTGGTGTTCGGCATCGGCGCCCAGGTGAACCTCGGCGGCCCGCTGGACGCCGCCGACGCCATCGCCGAGGGCCGCCCGGCCATCGTCGAGGACCGCGAGACGGCGCCCTTCCGGCTGCGGCTGGCGCAACAGGGCGCGCGGGCGCGCGAGGTCGGGGTGGTCGAGGGGCTGGACTACTCCAATGGCGACGAGGTGCGGCTGACCATATATGCCCCCGTGGAAGCCCCGAGCCCCGCCCCATGAGCCGCCCCATCCAGATCGTCGAAGTCGGCCCCCGCGACGGGCTGCAGAACGAGGCGACCGCGCTTGAGGTGGATCAGAAGGTCGAGTTCATCGGCCGTCTGGAAGCCTGCGGCGCGAGGCGCATCGAGGCGGTCTCCTTCGTCAACCCGCGCCGGGTGCCGCAGATGGCGGGCGCCGAGGAGGTGATGGCCGCCCTGCCTGCCAATCCCGCCGCCTCGCGCATCGGCCTGGTGCTCAACATGCGCGGCTGGGATCGCTGCCTCGCGGCCGGCTGCGACGAGGCCAATGTGGTGGTCTGCGCTTCCGACGGCTTCGGGATCAGGAACCAGGGCGCGCCGGTCGCCGATCAGGTCCGCACCATGACCGAGATCGCCGCGCGGCAGGCGGTCGAGGGCGGCCCGCCGCTCTCCCTGACCATCTCGGTGGCCTTCGGCGATCCCTTCGACGGCGAGGTCAGCGAGGACCAGGTCGCCGCCATCGCCCGCGAGGCCGCCCTCGCCGGCATTGGCGAGATCGCGCTCGGCGACACCATCGGCGTCGCCGATCCCTGGATGGTCCGCCGCCGCACCGAGGCCGTCCGCAAGGCCGCGCCGGACGCGCGCCTGCGCATGCATTTCCACGACACCCGCAACACGGGCCTGGCCAACGCCTTCGCCAGCGTCGCGGCCGGGGTCGACGTGCTGGACGCCAGCTGCGGCGGCCTCGGCGGCTGCCCGTTCGCGCCGGCGGCGACGGGGAACATCGGGACCGAGGACCTGGTCTACATGCTGGAGCGGGCCGGGTTCGAGACCGGCCTCGACCTGGGCGGGCTCATCGAGACGGCCAGGTGGGCGTCCGGTCTGCTGGGAAAGGCGCCGGCGAGCTCGCTGGCGCGCGCGGGTGGGTTTCCATAGCCCCAAATCCTCCCCCTTGGAGCGAAGCGGAATGGGGGAGGGGGACTGCGAAGCGGTGGAGGGGGCGAGGTTCTGCACTGAGAGTCAGCAAGGACGCGCCGGCGAAAACCTGCCGCGGCCCGACGCCAAGTCGCGCCCCCTCCACCGCTTCGCGGTCCCCCTCCCCCGCAGGCGGGGGAGGATTTGAGGTCAGCGCCGCGCCACCGCCCCGCGCACGATCGGTCGGGCCACCGCCGTGCAGACGATCAGCGGCGAGAGCAGCCACGCCGTCAGGTGCTCGGCCACGGTCGCCGCGCGCTTGCGGAAGTAGCGAGCCAGGCCCACGCCCTTGTGGAACTCCACCTTCAGCGGGCTGGTCTGGCTGGTGTGGCCCAGGTGGATCACCTCGGCCTTCGGCTGGAACAGCACCTGGCCGCCCTGCCGGCGCACCCGCCAGCACAGGTCGACGTCCTCGACGTGCAGGAAATAGCCCTCGTCGAAGCCCTCGACCGCGTCGAAGTCCTCGTGGCGCATGGCGAAGCAGGCGCCGGAGATGGTCGGGATCGCGGTCACGCCCTCGGGCGGCGCCTCGAACTCGCGGTGCACCTCATACCGGCGCCAGGCTTTGTTGCGGGCCAGTTGGCTGAAGCTGAGCAGGGCGGTGACGGGAGTGATCTCGCCGCGCCGGGCGCCGCGCTGTTCGGTGCGGTCGGCGTTCAGCACCCGCCCGCCGACGACGGTCAGCCGGGCCTCGTTCTCGATGGCGCGGGCCAGCTGTTCGATGCAGCCGGGCTGCAGGAAGGCGTCGGGATTGAGGAACCCCAGCACATCGCCGCCGGCCGCCTGCGCCCCCAGGTTGGCGCCCCGCGCGAAGCCGACGTTGCCGTGGCCCTGTTTCAGCAGCACCTTGGGCTCGCGCTCGGCGAGCGCCCGCAACCACTGGGCGTCCAGCGACGGCGAGCCGTTGTCGACGATGACGAACTCGTCGGCCAACGGCTCGCGCAGCACGCAATCGACGCTGCGGCGCAGCGCCTCGCCGGTCATGTAGACCACCATCACCACGGAGATTTTCGGGCGCCGCTTTCCCGGGTCGAGGACCTCGGGCGCGGGCTCGGCCGCGACGATCTTCCGGGCGATGCTGTTCATCCGGCCTCCAGCACTCAACGCTGCGGGTCCCAACGGGGACCCTACAGAAGCTCGCCCCGCGCCATATCAGGCGATGTTGCGTTTTTACGCAACCCCCGAATCGCGTCGTCGAGGCTGAGAACTTCCTGATCCTGAGAACCCAGCCGGCGAAGGGCGACCTTGCCCTCCTCGGCCTCCCGGCGCCCGACCACGGCGATCACCGGGGTCTTGGCCAGACTGTGCTCGCGGACCTTGTAGTTGATCTTCTCGTTACGCAGATCGGTTTCCACTCTCAGCCCCGCCGCTCGAAGCCGCCGGGCCGCGTCCTCAGCGTACCCGTCCGCATCGGACGTAATTGTGGCGACCACCACCTGGGTGGGCGCCAGCCACAGCGGGAAGGCCCCCGCATGATGCTCAATCAACACACCGAGGAATCGTTCCAGCGTCCCCAAAATCGCCCGATGCAGCATCACCGGCCGGTGCTTCTGCCCGTCCTCGCCGATGTACGACGCATCGAGTCGTTCAGGTAACACATAGTCAAGCTGCAGTGTACCGCATTGCCAAGTGCGCCCGATCGCATCCCTCAGATGGAATTCGAGTTTCGGGCCGTAGAAGGCGCCTTCGTTCGGCAGCTTCTCGACTTCGATGCCGCAGGCGAGCGCCGCACGCTCGAGTTTCTGCTCGGCGATGTCCCAGAGTTCGTCCGAGCCGTGTCTTAGCTCCGGGCGCAGCGCCAGTTTCACCGAATGCAGTTCGACTTCGAGGTCGGCGTAGACCTGCTGCAACAGGCGCACGAAGGCCTTGGATTCTTCCTCGATCTGGTCGTCGCGGCAGAAGATGTGGCCGTCGTCCTGCGCCATGCCGCGCACCCTGAGGAGCCCGTGAAGGCCGCCGGAGGACTCGTAGCGGTGCAGGCCGTCGAACTCGGCCATGCGGATCGGCAGTTCGCGATAGCTGCGCTGGCCCTGGTTGAAGACCTGCACGTGGCCGGGGCAGTTCATGGGCTTCAGCGCCAAAACCTCGCCCTCGGCCGTCTCGCAGGTGAACATCGAGGCGTGGAACTTGTCCCAGTGCCCCGATTTCTCCCACAGCACCCGGTCGAGCACCTGCGGCGTCTTCACCTCCACATAGCCCTCGGCCTCGAGGTTGCGGCGAATATAGGCCTGCAGGGTCTGGTAGAGCTTCCAGCCCTTGGGATGCCAGAAGATCATCCCCTTGCCCTCTTCCTGGATGTGGAAGAGGTCCATCGCCTGGCCGATCTTGCGGTGGTCGCGCTTCTCGGCTTCCTCCAGGCGCTTCAGGTGCGCCTCCAGATCCTCCTCGGAGGCCCAGGCCGTGCCGTAGATCCGCTGCAGCATCGGATTGCGGTGATCGCCCCTCCAGTAGGCGCCAGCGAGCTTCGTCAGCTTGAAGGCCTTGCCCGCCGTCTTCGTCGACGGCAGGTGCGGCCCGCGGCAGAGGTCCTTCCACTGGCCCTGGCGATAGACCGTGATCGTCTCGCCGGCCGGCAGGTTCTCGATGATCTCGGCCTTGTACTTCTCGCCGATCTCGTCGAAGTGCTTCACCGCCTCGGCGCGGTCCCACTCCTCGCGCACGATCTTCTCGTCGCGGTCGACGATCTCCTTCATGCGCGCCTCGATCTTTTCGAGGTCGTCGAGGCTGAAGGGCTCCTCGCGGGCGAAGTCGTAGTAGAAGCCGTCCTCGATCGAGGGCCCGATCGTCACCTGCGTTCCGGGAAACAGCTCCTGCACCGCCTCGGCCATGATGTGGCTGACGTCGTGGCGGATGGTCTCCAGCACGTCCGGATGGTCGCGCGTCAGGATCTCGAACCGGCCGCCTTTCGGCAGCGGCCGGTCGAGGTCGATCAGCTCGCCCTCCAGGCGGATGAGCGCCGCCTTCTTCTCGAGGGATTTGGAGATCGAGGCGGCGATATCCCGCCCCGTCTGGCCGGGCTCCACCTGTCGCTGGGAGCCGTCGGGGAAAATCAAATCGATCATGTCTCAGTCGTCCATTTCCGCGCGCCTTGGCGCGGGGGCGGCACCGGGTCGTACCCTGAGCCGCCCCAGGGATTGCATCGACACACGCGCCGGGCGGCCATCCATGACCCGCGGAGCGGCCCGTGTGCGATCAGGGCCTGCGCCGCGTACTCCGAACAGGTGGGAGCGAACCGGCAGCTCGGCCCGATCAGGGGCGAGAGCGTCAGCTTGTAGGCGCGTAAGGCGCCCGTGACGCAGCGTTGGAAGAAGCTCATGCCGGCGTTGGGTTTTTCGCGGGTGTCGTCGCGAGCGCTTAGACCTGCAACTTACGTCAGGATCAAGCCGCGCCGGCGGGGCTAGTTCGCGTGGTCGCCTGGCGCACAGCCTCCGTCACGGCCTCGAACGCCAGGAGCGTGGAGGCGTGCCGCGCGGGGTAATCCTTGACCAGTGCGAGCATGGAGAGATCCGAAAAACGTCCGTCGGGCGGCGAACCGCCCGCCTTCAGCATAGCCTTGAACTGGTCGCGCGCCAACTCCAGCTCCGGCAGGCTCGCGCCGATGACGTTCGCGCCCAGCACCGCCGCCGAGGCCTGGCCCAGGGCGCAGGCCTTCACGTCCTGGGCGAAATCAACCACCCGGCCCTCCTCAACGGCCACATCGACCACCACCCGGCTGCCGCAGAGCTTGGCCACCTTCTCGGCCGTGCCGTGCGGCGCGGGCAGGCGCCCGATGCGCGGCATGTTGGCCGCCAGGCTGAGCACCTTCCGCGAATAGAGGTCGTCGATCATGCAGCCGATATAGGAGATGTCGGCCCCGGCGCGGAGTCCTTCTCCCCTTGCGGGAGAAGGGAGTCTACCGCCGAAGGATCCCCGCCTTCAGCCGCGGCACGGTCGAGGCTTTCGGCAGCGGCACAGGCTTTTCCACCGGCGCGGCGCCGGCGATCAGCTTGGCCTTCTCCGCCTCCGGCCAGGCGTCCCATTCGGCCTCGGCGCGCGCCTTCAGCGCCTCGCCCATCGCCTCGAAGCCCGCCCAGATCGCACGGCCGATCCCTCGCGCCGCCGCGGGCCCGAGCAGGCCCTTGAACACCTCGCCGTTGGAGACGATGCAGCCGGTCTCGCTGACCCGGTCGATCTCGAAATAGCGCGTCGACTTCACCAGCCCGCCCAGCATCGAGACGTCCCAGTGCAGCCGGTCCCCCGGGATCCAGTCGGTCACCACCGGCTCGATCGTCCGGTCCGGCTGGCCCTCCAGATGCACGGTCAGCCGCAGCCGCGCGCCGAAGCCCAGCTTGCCTTCCGCTCGGGTGTAGAGCGGGTTCCAGGCCGGCCAGGTCTCCGGCTCGGCCAGGCTGTTCCAGATGACCTCCGCCGGGGCGGCCACGCCGATGCGGTGTTCGATCTTCAAGGGGTCTCCTCGCGGCTTACCGGCCGACAGGCTGGACATGGGGGTCGATCCCTCCGAAACTCAAGCCTTGTTGGACGGTTGCGGGTGGTTTCCCGCCCGGACCGCCGCCTCCCAGGTCTGATCCCATGAGTCTGATCGTCGTCCTCCTGGCCGCCGCCGTCTCGTCCGAGGCGCCCGCCGCCAGCCAGCCCGAAGAGCCCAGGGTCGAAATGGTTTGCCGCCGCGAGGTGACCACCGGCAGCAAGCGCATGGAAAGGGTCTGCCGCCCCAAGGCGGTGGTCGAGGCCGAGGCCGCCGAGCGCGAGCGCAATTCCCGGGTGAACCGCCGCCTGCTCGCCTCCGACCGCGGTGTGCGCCCGCGCGGCGACGTCGCCAACATTCCCCGCTGAGCGGAGCGGATCATGTCGCTGATCGCCCTTGCCTTCGCCGCCGCCCTGCAGGCCCAGGCGCCGACCGTCTCGGAAGCCGTGGTCCAGCCGCCTGCGCAGGAGGACGCCAAGGTCGTCTGCCGCCGCGAGGTGGTCACCGGCAGCAACAAGCGGGTCAAGGTCTGCCGCAAGCAGGACGACCTCGACGACCTGAGCTTCGAGGCCAGGCGGCGGCTGGACGAGCGCCTGCGCAACGGCGCGCGCACCAGCGCCACGCGCGTGCCCGGCTATGTGCCGCGGCCCGGCCCCGGCGGGGGCTGAGCCTAGCGCTTCAGCTTCCAGCGCGCGCCCGCCGCGCCGTCCATCACCTCGACGTCGAGCGCCGCGAGCTCGTCGCGGATGCGGTCGGCGCGCGGCCAGTCCTTGGCCACGCGGGCCTCGGCGCGTTCGGCGATGAGCCCCTCGACCCGCGCCTTGAACGCCTCGTCCGCCCCGCCCTGGAACCAGTGGTCGGGGTCGGCCTGCAGGAAGCCCGCCAGCGCGCCGGCGGCCAGGAGCTGTCCCTTCGCCTCGGCCTGTGCGCCCGCCTCGCCGGTCTCCAGCACCGAAGCCAGCCGGAAGAATTCGGCGAAGGCCCGGGGCGTATTGAGGTCATCGCAGAGGGCGTCCAGGAACTCGGCGCTGGGCGCGTCCGTCGAGGGCGCCACGCCGGCCGCCCGCTGCAGTCCGCCGTAGAGCCGGTCGAGCGAGGTCTTCGCCTGCCGCACGAGGTCGTCCGTCCACTCCAGCGGCTGGCGGTAGTGCCCCGAGAGCAACGCCCAGCGCAGCGCCTCGCCCGGCCACTGGCCGATCAGCTCATGCACCAGGGCGACATTGCCCAGGCTCTTGGACATCTTCTCGGCGCCCATGTTCAGGAAGCCGTTGTGCAGCCAGTAGTTGGCGTAGCCGTCCTCGCCGTGGCCGCCGCACAGTCCCTGCGCCATCTCGTTCTCATGGTGCGGGAAGATCAGGTCGTTGCCGCCGCCGTGGATGTCGATGGGCAGGCCGAGCTGTTCCTCGATCATCGCCGAGCACTCGATGTGCCAGCCCGGCCGCCCCGGCCCCCAGGGGCTTTCCCACACCGGCTCGCCGGGCTTGGAGGGCTTCCAGAGCACGAAGTCGGCCGGGTGCTGCTTGTAAGGCGCCACGTCCACCCGGGCGCCTGCGATCATGTCGTCCAGCGAGCGGCCGGAGAGCTTGCCGTAGTCGGAATAGGCTTGCGTGTTGAAGAGCACATGCCCCTCGGCCGCATAGGCCGCGTTGCGGTGCACCAGCCGGCCGATCAGGTCGATGATGGTGTCCATCGTCCGCGTGGCGCGCGGCTGGAAGGTCGGCCGCAAGGCGCCCAGCGTCGACATGTCGGCGTTGTAGGCGTCCAGGTAGCGGTCGGTGATCACGTCGATCGCCACGCCTTCGGCGGCGGCCTTGGCGTTGATCTTGTCGTCCACGTCGGTGACGTTGGCGGCATAGACCACCGCGTCTTCGCCGTAGAGATGGCGCAGGAGGCGGAACAGCACGTCGAAGGCCACCACGGGCCGGGCGTTGCCGATGTGGGCGTAGGTGTAGACGGTCGGCCCGCACACATACATCGTCACCCGCCTGGGATCCTTCGGGACGAAGTCGCGCTTCTCGCGCGTGAGCGTGTCGTGGAGCTTCAGCATGACTTGACGTTGCGGACAGTTGCCGGACGGACGGACCGCGCCATATAGACGTTTGTCGTCCGGCTGTATCCCTTTCGGGGGCGCGGCTGGCCAGTGGGGTGTCACGCGTCATTTCCGGGACCTTCGTCCCGGCGCAACTCGGCCCCGGAGAGAAGCTTGCCCGACATGGATGCTGTGGTGCGCGGCGTGACGCCCGAACTTGAACCCTATCCCAAGCCCACCCGCGAAGAGGCGATGGACGCCGTGCGGACCCTGCTCGCCTGGGCCGGCGACGACCCGCGCCGCGAGGGGCTGATCGACACGCCCAAGCGCGTGGTCGACGCCTACGGCGAATGGTTCGAGGGCTACACCGCCGATCCGGACAAGGAGCTGTCGCGCATCTTCGAGGACGTGCAGGGCTACGACGACATCGTCATGCTGCGCGAGATCGAGGTGGAGAGCCACTGCGAGCACCACATGGCGCCGTTCCTGGGCAAGGCCTACGTCGCCTACATGCCCACCAACCGCGTGGTCGGCATCTCCAAGATCGCCCGCGTGGTGGAGATCTTCTCGCGCCGCCTGCAGACCCAGGAGACCATGACCCAGCAGATCGCCGACGCGATCACCGACTCGCTGCGCCCGGCCGGCGTCGCCGTGCTGATCGACGCGGTGCACCAGTGCATGACCACCCGCGGCGTGCACCACCGCCACGTCTCGACCATCACCACCCAGTTCACCGGCGTCTTCAAGACCGACGCCTCGCTGCGCCAGCGCTTCCTGGACTTCGCCGGCAAGCGCTAAGGTCCTTCTCCCCTTGCGGGAGAAGGTGGCCGAAGGCCGGATGAGGGGTCGAAGATCATCGCCGCCTCGAAGTTGGATCGGCCGGGTGCGGACCGGGGGTCTGAGAAACCCCTCATCCGTCGCCTGCGGCGACACCTTCTCGCGCAAGGGGAGAAGGAAATTGGAGCGCCCATGACCGACGCGGCCTTCCCCACCCTCACCGACAAGCCGGCGCTGGAGCGCGGAACCGTCCTGGCCCCGCGCTTCGACGCGAGCGGCCTGGTCGCCTGCGTGACCACCGACGCGGCCACCGGCGAGGTGCTGATGCTCGGCTGGATGAACGCCGAGGCCCTGCGCGCCACGCTGGACACCGGCGTGGTCCACTATTTCAGCCGCTCGCGAAACGAACTCTGGAAGAAGGGCGAGACCTCCGGCCAGATTCAGACCGTGGTCGAGCTGCGCGTCGACTGCGACCAGGACGCGGTCTGGGCCAGGGTGAACGTCGGCGGCGACGGCGGCGCCTGCCACACGGGCTTCAGGTCCTGCTTCTACCGGGTCGTCGAGGAGGGGGCGCTGGTCGAGCGCCCCTGAGCGCGCTCCAGGGCGCCGACATCCACCAGCACCACCGCCCAGTCGTCCGCGTGCAGGGTGCGCCAGCCGGGACGGTCCTTCATGGCGCGGGCCAGGGCGTCGCGGCTGCGGATGATCATCCAGACCGGCTTCTCCTTCGCCAGCAGTTCGTCCACCGCCTTCGGCTCGCCGCGCATGATGCGGAAGTAGCGGCGCATCCACTCGTCGCCATAGAGGTCGGCGCGTCCGTCGATGAAGGTCGGAACGCCCTTGAAGATCAGGTAGCCGCCGAAGTCGTAGTGGTTGAACACGGGCTGGCGGCGCAGGTCCTCGGGCACCTTGGAGAGCGCGGTGATCGGCGCGGACACCGCGTCCCGGCGGATGATCGGCTCCTCAAGGCGCGGGATCGCCACGCCCAGCACCGCCGCCAGCGCCGCCGCGCGTCCCAGCCATAGCCCGCGGGTCCGCATCGAGGCGAGGTCGCCCGGCCGGCCCGGCTGCAGGGCGGCGGCGAAGGCCGGGGCCAGCAGCAGCGGCGCGGTGGTCATCAGCAGCAGCTCATGGCGCCGGTGCGCCAGCGCCAAATGCAGGAAGGCCAGCACCATGCCCAGCCGCAGCACAGGAACCTTGGTCCCGCGCGACAAGAGGAAGAACAGCGAGCCGAGGATCGCCACCTCCAGCGTCGTCACCCGCGTGAAATCGGCCGGCAGCCATTCGCGGATGCCGCGCAGGGTCTCCATGCCCTGCACCTGGATCGGGAAGAGCAGGCCCTCGAAGCCCAGCGGCGTGGCCAGCGCCGCGCAGACCGCCAGGACGCCGAAGAGCCCCCAGTCGAACGCCGCCTTGCGCCGCGCCTCCCAGCTTCGGGCCGCCAGCACCGCCTCCAGCGCGAGCGGGCCGATCATCAGGAGGCCGATGAAATAGCCGCCATGCATGTTGGCCCAGACCAGCATCACCGGCAGCAGCCAGAACGACGGCCGCCGGTTCTGGTCGCGGGCGATCAGCAGGCCCGCCGTCCAGGCCACTGCAAGGGGCAGCGACAGGATGTGCGGCCGGGCGAAGAGGCGGGTGTTCACCGAGGCCAGCACCAGGCCGAGCACCGCGGCGCGCGGAACCACCCACAGCCAGCGCGCCAGGGTCTGGGCCATGATCCACGCCGCCAGCGCCCCGGCCGCGGCCATCAGCACCGCGACGCCCGCCCAACCGCCCTGCCGGAACGCTCCGGCCATGAAGACCTCGGAGAGCCACTCGTGGGCGTGCCACTCGCGGCCCCGGAAGGTGTAGGAGAACGGGTCGACGGCCGGCACGGCGCGGTGGTCGAGGATCCAGTTGCCGGCCGCGACGTGCCAGTAGGTGTCGGCGTCGTAGAAAAGGTTCTTGGCGAACACCACGCCCGCGAAGGCGATCGCCACCGCCGCCAGGCTAACCAGCTCAGGGCTGACCGCGAAGGGCGCAAGGCGGCGGGCGGCGCGGGCGCGCCAGGCTTCGATATCGATCACCGGATAGGCGCCCGCGCCAAGTTCACCCCCAAGTTCCGCTCATCCTCGCGGAAGCGGGGACTTGAGGGGTTTTATCGAAGGGCGCCGGGGTTTCCAGCAAGGAACCTAAAAAGCCTGGGTCCCCGCTTTCGCGGGGATGAGCGAAGAGAGTGGGATCAGACCTCGACCACCGCCTCGACCCCGCCGCCCTCGACCGGCCGGGTGGCGAAGGTCTTCAGCGTCGAGGTCTCGAATTCGCGCGCGTGGATCGTCGAGACCGCCATCAGCTGCGCCGTGGCCTCGACCTTCGACAGCGTCAGCAGCACGAACCCCTGGGTCGCCTGTTCGCTGAACACCACCTCGCGGTTGCGTTCGGCGTAGAGCCGGCCGATCGGCACGCCCTTCAGCGCGTCCCCGGCGCCCGGGCTGGTGATCCCCGTCGCGCCGAACTCGGCGGCCAGTCGCCGGCCGCCCTCCGGCGCGTCCCACAGTTCGTTGACCCAGAACGCATGGCTGTCGCCGGACACCACCACCCCATGCGCGCCGGCGTCCTTCATCAGTCCATAGAGGCGGTCGCGCGCCGCGCCGTAGCCGTCCCACATGTCGAGCCCGTAGGGCAGGCCGAGCCTGGAGAGCCGCTCCATGCGGTCGAGCCGCCCGGCCACCTGCTCCACCTGCCGGCGCGCCTCGGGATCGATCCCGGACGGCGAGGGCACGGCGGCGCGGGCCATGATCACCTGGTTGCCCAGCACCTGCCAGGTGCGCCCGGCCTGCACCGAGCGCGAGAGTTCCTCGCCGACCCAGGCTTCCTGCGCGGCGCTCATCATCCGCCGGCCCGGGTCGTTCATCCGCCCGCGGAACGCCTCCAGCGCCTCGGGCGAGGGCGCATCGCCGAGGTCGGCGTAGCTCAACGGCTTGTCGCGGGCCGCCAGCCGGGTCTCCAGCATGATCAGGCTGGCCACCTCGCCGAAGTGGAAGCTGCGGTTGGCCGCCTCGGCCATGCCCTGGCCGGGCCCTGGCTCGCGGATCGGCATCCATTCGAAATAGGCCTTGAGCGCCGCGGCCTTGCGCCCGGCCCAGTCGCCCTCGGCGGGCTGGTGGTTCTGGGCGCCGAAGGCGTAGCTGTCGTTGGCGGTCTCGTGGTCGTCCCACACCACGATCCACGGCGCCCGGGCGTGCGCGGCCTGCAGCTGGGGATCGGATTTGTACTGCGCGTGACGGCGGCGATAGTCGTCGAGGCTGAGGATCTCGCGGTCCGGATCGTGGCGCCGCTCGCCGGCCACCGGCGAGTCCATGCCGTAGGATTTGTCGCCGCCGTACTCGTAGATGTAGTCGCCCAGGTGCAGCACCGCGTCGAGCGTCTCCAGCTCGGCGATGGCCTGGTAGGCGTTGAAATAGCCGTTGGGGAAGAGCGCGCAGGAGGCCACCGCGAGCGTCACCGGCGCCTCGCCGCCGGCCGCCAGGGTGCGCGTGCGCCCGATGGGGGAGACGACCCCCGCATGGCGTGCGCGAAAGCGATACCAATAGTCCGTGCCAGGCTTCAGTCCCTGGCCGTCCAGATCGTGTTTGATGGTGAAGTCGCGATCGGCCTTCGCGCGCAGCCCCTGGCTCGTTCGCGCCATCGTCTTGAACTGCGGGTCGGCCGCCACCTCCAGATCGACCAGCACGTCTCCCGCCTCGGGATCGGCGGGCGTGACCCGCGTCCAGAAGACCACATGGTCGGTGGCGGGATCGCCGCTGGCCACACCGTGCCGGAACTCCACCTTGCCCTTGTTCAAAGGCAGGGGCGCGGCCATCGCGGGGCTGGCGCCCAATCCGAGCAGCCCGAGCGCCTGTCTGCGGTCGATCTTCATCAAAACGCCTCCCCCAAGCCGCCGGCGCCTGTCACAAGACACCGACTGCACAACAAGAGCATGACGGATGTCCAGCGCGGGCGATATCGAGGCCGGGGACGACGACGGCGAGGTCGAGTACGGCGAGCGCGTCGTCGAGCTCGCCGAGGCCGGCGCGCGCCTCGACCGGGCGCTCGCCGACCGCCTGCCGGAGTTCTCGCGCAGCCAGCTTCAGCGGCTGATCGGCCAGGGCCTGGTCAGCCGCGGCGGGGCGGCGCTGACCGACGCCTCGGCCAGGGCCGCGCCCGGCCTCTACACGCTCTTGATCCCGCCGCCCGAGCCGGCCGAGCCGGCGCCGGAGAACCTGCCGCTGCAGGTGCTGTTCGAAGACCCGCACCTGATCGTCGTCGACAAGCCGGCCGGCATGGCCGCCCACCCGGCGCCGGGCACGCCCTCGGGCACCCTGGTGAACGCGCTCCTCGCCCACTGCGGGACCAGCCTTTCCGGAATCGGCGGGGTGGCGCGGCCGGGCATCGTCCACCGGCTGGACAAGGAGACCTCCGGGGTGATGGTCGCCGCCAAGACCGACGCCGCTCACCGCGGCCTGTCCGCCCTCTTCGCCGCGCACGACATCGAGCGGCTGTACCTGGCCCTCACCCGCGGCGCGCCGCAGCCGCGCAAGGGCGTGATCGAGAGCCGCCTCGGCCGCTCGAACTCCGACCGCAAGAAGATGGCCGTGCTGCGCGCCGGCGGCCGCGAGGCGGTCACCCACTATGTCGTCGAACATGCCTACGGCCCCGCCGCCAAGCCGCTGGCCGCGCGGGTCGCCTGCCGGCTGGAAACCGGCCGCACCCACCAGATCCGCGTGCACCTGGCCTCGAAGGGCGCGCCGTGCCTCGGCGACCCCACCTACGGCTCCGGGCCGCCGGCGCCGGCCGTGCGCGCCGCCGTCGCCGAGGCCGGCCTGACCCGCCAGGCGCTGCACGCCGCGGTGCTCGGCTTCGTCCATCCGGTCACCGGCGAGCGCCTGCGGTTCGAGACCCTGCCGCCGGAGGATTTCCGGACGCTGGAGAGCCTGCTGGCGCAGCTTCCGACCTGAGGCCGTCAGGCGCCCAGCGCCTCGGGCGTCAGCCCTTCCAGCCCGCCCGCGCCGCTGGCCACCGCGCGGGCCAGGCCGGCCGCGCCGGTCAGCACCTGGTCGGCGTAGAGGCCGGCGAGGGTGGTCTTCGACGACGCCCAGGCATCGCCGTCCCCGGCCAGGGCCGCGGCCTTCAGCAGCATCCAGCCGCCGGCCGTGTCGCCGAACAGGCGCAGATAGGCGCTCGCCGCGCTCAGCGCCTCGGGGCCCCGGTTCGCGATCACCCACTCGGTGGCGGCGCGCAGGGCTTCCACCGCGTCGGCCAGCCGCCCGGCGGGGCCGGCCAGGGCGTGGTGGTCGGCCAGGTCGCCGGCGACTGCCGCCATCTCCTCGATCAGGGCGAAGGCCGCCGCCCCCTGGTCGCCCGCCACCTTGCGGCCGACCAGGTCGATGGCCTGGATGCCGTTGGTGCCCTCGTAGATCGGCGCGATGCGGGCGTCGCGGTAGTGCTGGGCAGCCCCGGTCTCCTCGATGAAGCCCATGCCGCCATGCACCTGCACGCCCCACGAGGCGACCTCGACGCCGACGTCGGTCGACCAGGCCTTGGCGATCGGCGTCAGCAGGGCCTGCCGCGCCTGCGCCGCCTCGTCGCCGGCGTGGCCGAGGTCGGCCGCCACCCCGCAGGCCAGGCAGATCCCCCGCGCCGCCTCGGTCTTGGCCTTCATCAGCACCAGGGTGCGGCGCACGTCCGGATGGTCGAAGAGCGCGGCCGGATAGTCCTGCGACCACACCGCCCGCCCCTGCCGGCGCTCCAGCGAGAAGGCCAGCGCCTGCTGGTAGGCCCGCTCGGCGATGGCCACGCCCTGCACGCCCACCTGCAGGCGCGCGGCGTTCATCATCACGAACATCTGCGCCAGCCCCTCGCCGGCCCGCCCGACCAGCTCGGCCTGCGCGCCCTCATAGAGCATGACGCAGGTCGGCGAGCCGTGGATGCCCAGCTTGTGCTCGATCGACCCGGCGCGGAAATCGTTGCGCGCGCCCAGCCCGCCGGCCGCGTCGACATGGAACTTGGAGGTCAGGAAGAGCGAGATGCCCTTCACCCCCGGCGGCGCGTCCGGCAGGCGGGCCAGCACCAGGTGGACGATGTTGTCGGCCGCGTCGTGGTCGCCCCAGGTAATGAATATCTTCTGGCCGGTGAGCCGATAGCCGCCCTCGCCGTCCGGCTCGGCCCGCGCCGAAACGGCCGCCAGGTCCGAACCCGCCTGCGGCTCGGTGAGCACCATCGCCCCCGGCCATTCACCGGAGACCAGCCTGGGCAGGAACACGGTCTTCTGCCGCTCGTCGCCGAACGCCGCCACCGCCTCCACCGCCGCCTGGGTCAGCATCGGGCAGAGGGTGAAGGCCATGTTGGCCGCGTGGGCCATTTCGAAGACCGCCAGCTCCAGGGTCTTGGGCAGGCCCTGGCCGCCGTGCTCCGGCGCGGCCGAGAGGCTGTTCCAGCCGGCCTCGACGAAATGCCGATAGGCTTGCGCGAACCCCGGCGCGGCGATCACCTGGCCGTTCTCGAACCGCGCGCCCTTCTGGTCGCCCACGCGGTTCAGCGGCGCCAGCTCGCCGGCCATGAAGTCGCCGGCCGCCTCCAGCACCTGCTGCACCGTCTCCCAGTCCAGGGCCTCGCCCAGGGCGGCATCGAAGCCGGCGGCGCGCATCGAAAGCGCCAGGTCCTTCAGCGGCGGCGTGAAGCTCATCGGCGGATCTCCCGGTTTCGTGTCGGCGGCGAAACACGCCAAGGCTTGAACCGTCAAGCTCGACCGTCATTTACTTGCGAAGGGCCTCAACCAGGAACCAACTCAATGCACCGTCTTCTCGCGACCGCCGCGCTTGCGCTGGCGCTGACCACTCCGGCCATCGCCCAGGCGCCCGGCGCGCCCGCGGGGCCCGCCACCGACCCGGCCGCCGCGGCCGCCGGCACCTACGTCATCGACCCGGCCCACGCGAGCGTCGTGGTGCGGCTGATGCACCTGGGCCTGTCGCACTACGCGATGAGCTTCAACAAGGTCGACGCCAAATACACCTACGACCCGAAGGCCCCGACCGCCTCGAAGATCGAGGTGAGCATCGACTCCGCCTCGCTGGACACCGGCATCCAGGATCATTCCGAACACTTCGCCAACGACTTCATGGGCGCCAAGGAGCACCCGAAGATCACCTTCGTCTCCACCGCCATCGAGCCTGGGGCGGGGAACACCGGCAAGGTGGTCGGCGACCTGACCCTCAACGGCGTCACCAAGCCCGTCACCCTCGACGTGACCTATCGCGGCTTCCTGGAACGCATGGGCTCGGCCCGCATGGGCTTCTCCGGCAAGACCGTGGTCAAGCGCTCCGACTTCGGCCTCAAGGCCGGTCTCCCGGCCATCGGCGACGATGTCGAGGTGACCATCGAGGCCGAGTTCAAGAAGAGCTGATCCGATGACCGCCGAAGCCCCCGCTCCGACCCCGGAACAGGCCGGCTCCGGCCGCTACGCGGCGGTGGCGATCGTCCTGCACTGGCTGATCGCCGCCGCCCTGGTCTTCCAGATCCTGCTCGGCTGGCGGATGGGCGACGAGGAGGGGCCGCTGGCCTTCGCCCTGGTGCAACTGCACAAGTCGGTGGGGATCACCATCCTGGTGCTGAGCCTCGCCCGCCTCGGCTGGCGGCTGGCCAACCCGCCGCCGCCGATGCCTGCCGCCATGACCGGCTGGGAGAAGGCGCTCGCCAGGGTCACCCACGTCGGCTTCTACCTCCTGATGATCGGCATGCCGCTCGGCGGCTGGGTGATCGTCTCGACCAGCCGAACCGGCATTCCCACCGAGCTCTGGGGCGTGATCCCCTGGCCGCACATCCCCGGCCTATCCGGCCTCACGGGCGATGCGCGCAAGGGGGTGCACGAGGCCGCCGAGTTCGTGCACTCCAAGTCGGCCTGGCTGCTCTGGGGCCTGCTCGCCCTGCACATCGCCGGCGCCCTGAAGCACCAGTGGCTGAGGGACGACGATCCGGTGCTGGCGCGCATGGCGCCGGGCGCGAAACCGGGCCGCAAGCTGGAGCCGCGCCTGGCGATCATCGTGCTGGGCCTCTTGGCCGCCGGGGCTTTCGCCTATCTGTTGAGCCCGCCGCTGCCCCGCACCCTGCCGGCGCCGAAGGCCGACGCGGTCGAAGTCGCCGATGTCGCCGACGCACCGCCCGCCCCGGCGGACGCCAGCCTGGCCACGGCGCCCGCCGCCAACGCCGCAGCGCCGGCGGAAGACCAGGATGTCCCGGCCGAGCCGGTGCGCTGGGTGATCGACGACGGGTCGAAGCTCCAGTTCGAGACTTCATGGAGCGGTTCGAAGATCGAGGGTGAGTTCGCCCGCTTCACCGGCGACATCACCTTCAGCCCCGGCGCGCTGGACCGCTCGCGGGTGCGGATCAGCATCGACCTCGCCTCGGTGGCGACCGGAGACGGCCAGCGCGACGCCTCCCTGAAGAGCGAGGATTTCTTCAACACCGGCCAGGCGGGGACCGCCGTCTTCACGGCCGATCGCTTCACCCATCGCGGCGGCGAGAACTACCTCGCCAACGGCGCGCTCAGCCTGCGAGGCGTCTCAAGGCCGGTCAGCCTGCCCTTCCGCCTGCAGATCGACGAGGACAAGGCCCGGGTGCGCGGTGTAACCACACTCGACCGGACGGCGTTCGGCGTAGGCCAGGGCGAATGGGCGGCGACCGACCAGATTCCAGCACAGGTGACGGTGAAGGTGGACCTCAGGGCCCGGCGCGGCTGACCGAGGCCGCCGCCGCCCTGCGCGCCGGCAAGCTGGTCATCCTGCCGACCGAGACGGTCTACGGCCTCGCCGCCGACGCGGCCAACCCGCGCGCCGTCGCGGCGATCTACGAGGCCAAGGGCCGCCCCCGCTTCAACCCGCTGATCGCCCATGTCGCGGATGTCGAAGCCGCGCGGCGGATCGCGCGCTTCGACGACCGCGCCGAGCGCCTGGCTGGCGCCTTCTGGCCCGGCCCGCTCACCCGGGTGCTGCCGCTCGCCGACGCCGCGGCGGTCTGCGACCTCGCCCGCGCGGGACTGGACACCGTCGCGGTGCGCGCGCCGGGTCACCCGCTGGCGCAGGGATTGCTGCGCGCCTTCGGCGGCCCGCTCGTGGCCCCCTCCGCCAACCGTTCCGGCCGCCCCAGCCCGACCACCTTCGCCGACGCCGTCGAGGAGACCGGCGACGCCGCCGCCTTCGCCCTCGACGGCGGTCCCTGCCAGATCGGCCTGGAATCCGCCGTCGTCGCCCTCCTGGACGGCCCGCCGCGCCTCCTGCGCCCCGGCGCCGTCACCCGCGGCCAGATCGAAGCCCTCGTCGGCCCCCTCGCCGCGGCCGGGGCCGACGTCACGCGCTCCCCCGGCCGCCTCGCCGCCCACTACGCCCCGGAGGCGCCGGTGCGCCTGGACGCCGAGGGGCCTCGGCCGGGCGAAGCCTTCCTCGCCTTCGGGCCGCCCCCGCCGGGTGGGAACGTCTGGACCCTCAGCGGTGG
Organism: Caulobacteraceae bacterium; assembly: GCA_020852035.1. Classification (GTDB taxonomy): domain Bacteria; phylum Pseudomonadota; class Alphaproteobacteria; order Caulobacterales; family Caulobacteraceae; genus Phenylobacterium. The sequence continues at coordinate 7,680 of JADZBR010000164.1, read as the reverse complement.
CGGCGACCTGGCGGAGGCCGCAGCCAACCTCTTCACCGCCCTGCGCGCCGCCGACCGCACACGTCCGGCCGCCATCGCCGTGGCCCCGATCCCCGACGAGGGTCTTGGCGAGGCGATCAACGACCGCCTGCGCCGCGCCGCCGGCTACGTCGGCTGAAGCGCCGGACGGATGTCTGTGAAGGGAAAGTCCTCGCCGACGAACAGCAGAGGGGCGCCCAACCTAACGGCCAGGGCATAGGCGAAGCAGTCGGCGAGGTTCAGTCGCGCGCGATGGCGCCCGTTGCCGAACTTGAGGTAGGCCGCCAGGGCGTCGGCGCCCAACGGCCCGGCGTACTCCTGCACCCGAAAATCCTGCAGCCAGGCATGATATCCGGCCGCGTCGAACGCTTGCATCCGGGCGCAGAGTACGACCCCGGCCTCCAACAGGTTCGCTGGCGCGATATAGCTCTCGGAGCTGGTGTGCAGACGGGCGACCAGTCGATCGTGACCGGGCTCACCGCATCCTATGGCGACCAGCGCCGAGGCGTCGACCACCAGGGTCATGCGTCGTCGATCGCCGGTTCACCTACCTCCCAGAGCGCGTCCCAGTCCGCCTTGGTGAGCGGGGGCAGATCGCCGCGGACCCCGCCCATCTTACGCCGGAATTCCTCGGTCGCGGCGATCATCTCCTCCAGGGTCGGCTTCCTGCGCTTGCCGCGCTCCTCGGTCAGCCGCTGTTCCAGCGCTTGGTCGATCACGCCGGTGATCGTGCCGCCGGTGAGCGTGGCGAGCTCGCGCGCCTTGCGTTCGGTCTCGATGTTCTTGATGTGGATCGCCACGGGTCCGCGCCTTTATATACCGGCTTATATACTCGCAACCCCGCCGGCTGTCAGCTAGACTGCCGCCATGACCATCGCCGTTCCCGCCGACGTGCTCTCGCGCCTGAAGGCCGTGCTCGGCGAGGGCGGCTGGAGCCAGGACCCCGAGCGGCTGGCCCCCAAGCTGCTCGAATGGCGTGACCGCTGGAGCGGCACGACGCCGATCCTGCTGCTGCCCAAAACCACAGCCGAGGCGGCCGCCGTCGTCGGCGTCTGCGCCGAGGCGGGGGTGGCGATCACCCCGCAGGGCGGCAACACCGGCCTGGTCGGCGGGCAGATCCCGCAGGGCGAGGTGCTGCTTTCGCTGGAGAAGATGCGGGCCGTCCGCGACGTCGATGCGCTCGACGACGTCCTCGTCGCCGAGGCCGGCTGCACCCTGGCGGCGGTGCATGAGGCGGCTCTGGAGAAGGGCCGGCGGTTCCCGCTCAACCTCGCCTCGGAGGGCACCGCGACGATCGGCGGCCTGATCTCCACCAACGCCGGCGGCACCGCGGTGCTGCGCTACGGCATGATGCGCGAGCTGGTGCTGGGGATCGAGGCGGTGCTGCCGAACGGCGAGGTGTTCGAGGGCCTCAAGCGCCTGCGCAAGGACAACACCGGCTATGACCTGAAGCAGCTGCTGATCGGGGCGGAGGGCACGCTCGGCGTGATCACCGCCGCCAGCCTGAAGCTCTATCCCGTACTGGCCTCCCGCGCCGTCGCCGTGGCCGGGATCGAGAGCCCCGCCGTCGCCCTGCAGCTCCTCGCCCGCGCCAAGGACGAGGCCGGCGGCGCGGTCGAAGCCTTCGAGCTGATGGGCCGCCAGGGCGTCGAGTTCGTGCTGAGGAACATCGCCGATCAGCGCGACCCCCTGGCCGAGCCGCACCCCTGGTACGTGCTGGTCGAATTCGCCTCCGGCGAGCCCGGCTCGGCCGAGGCGGCGATGGAGCGCTTCCTGGCCGCCGGGCTGGAGGACGGCCTGGTCCGCGACGCGGTGGTCGCCCAGACCGAGGCCCAGGCGAAGGCCCTGTGGTCGATCCGCGAGAACCAGTCGCCCGGTCAGAAACCCGAGGGCGCGACCTGGAAACACGACGTCTCGGTGCCCGTCTCCAGGGTCGCCGATTTCATCGAAGAGGCCAGTTCGGCGATGACCGCCTTCGCCCCCGGCTGCCGCATCACCGCTTTCGGCCACATGGGCGATGGCAACATCCACTACGACGTGATCCGCCCGGACGGCGCGCCCGACGCGCCCCATGCGTCACGCCGCGAAGAAGGCTCGCGCATCGTCCACGACATAGCCGATGCGCTGGGCGGATCGATCTCCGCCGAGCACGGGCTGGGCGTGATGAAGACGGGCGAGGCCGAACGCTACAAGGGCGCCGCCGAGGTGGCGGCGTTGCGCGCGCTCAGGCAGGCGCTCGATCCAAAGCGGATCATGAATCCCAGGGTGCTCTTCTGATCGGCCCTCCCCCTTGCTGGAGGAGCATTTGTCGCGCTTGACCGCCGCCGCGCGCGCACGCAAACTTATCGCTGATAACAAACGCGCTCGCGGGAGGGCCCATGACGCTCGCAGAACCTGAAGCCAAGGCGGCGCCGAAATCCGCGCAGGCCGCCGAGCACTTCGACGTGCTGATCGTCGGCGCGGGCATCTCCGGCGTCGGCGGCGCCTACCACATGACCCAGCAGCGGCCGCAGGACAGCTTCGTGGTGCTGGAGGCCAAGGAGAGCTTCGGCGGCACCTGGATCACCCACAAGTACCCAGGCATCCGCTCCGACAGCGACCTCTACACCTTCGGCTACCGCTTCAAGCCGTGGACCGGCACGCCGATCGCCACGGCTGAAGAGATCCTCACCTACATGGGCGAGGTGATCGAGGAGAACGACCTCGCCAGGCACATCCGCTACGGCCACGAGATCGTCTCGGCCAGCTGGTCGAGCGCCGACAAGCTCTGGACGCTGCAGGTGCTGCGCAAGAGCGACAACGCCCAGCTGACCTTCACCACCGGCTTCCTGTGGATGTGCCAGGGCTACTATCGCCACGGCCAGGGCTACACCCCCGACTGGCCGGGCATGAGCGACTTCACCGGCCGCATCGTCCACCCGCAGACCTGGCCGGAAGACCTCGACTACAAGGGCAAGCGGGTGATCGTCATCGGCTCGGGCGCCACCGCTGCGACCCTGGCGCCCAACATCGCCGGCGACACCGAGCACGTCACCCTCCTGCAGCGCTCGCCGACCTATTTCATCCCCGGCCGCAACGCCAACGACCTGGCCGACACCCTGCGCGACCTGGAGATCGACGAGGCCTGGATCCACGAGATCGTGCGGCGCCGCATCCTGAAGGACCAGGACGCCTTCACCCAGCGCTGCCTCGACGAGCCGGAGACCGTCACCCAGGAACTGGTCGGCGCGGCCAAGCTGATCCTCGGGCCGGACTACGACGTGGCCAAGCACTTCACGCCCAGCTACCGCCCCTGGCGCCAGCGGATCGCCTTCATCCCCGACGGCGACCTCTTCATGGGCATCCGCTCGGGCAAGGTCTCGGTGGAGACCGACGAGATCGAACGCTTCACGGCGGGAGGGATCCTGCTCAAGTCCGGTAAGGAGCTGGAGGCCGACATCATCGTCACCGCCACCGGCTTCGACCTGGCGGTGCTCGGCGACATCGACTTCACCATCGACGGCGCGCCGCTGGATTTCTCCAAGTCGGTCACCTACCGCGGGATGATGTTCACCGGCGTGCCGAACATGGTCTGGGTGTTCGGCTACTTCCGCGCCAGCTGGACCCTGCGGGCCGACCTGGTGGCCGACTTCGTGGCCCGCCTGCGCGACCACATGGAGAAGGTCGGGGCCAGGCAGGTCGAAGTCGCCCTGCGCCCCGAGGACGAGGGGATGGAGCTCGGCCCCTGGATCGATCCGGAGAACTTCAACCCCGGCTATCTGATGCGCGGCATGCATCTTCTGCCGCAGCGCGGCTCGAAGCCGGAGTGGCAGCACACCCAGGACTACTGGTCCGAGCGCAAGGAGATCCCGCAGATCGACCTGTCGGGCGCGGAGTTCCGCTACAGCTGATTTCCCCCACGTCCTTCCGTTGCGACACACTTGCGAGCCCGCCGTCATCCCCGCAAGGTGACTGCAAACACACGCAATGTGTCCGGGAGGACGAGCTATGGCCGACTTCGGCGGCGACACCGACCTTGAGGCTTTCCGCGCCGAGGCGCGCGGCTGGCTGGACGCCAATTTCCCCAAGTCCCTGCGCGGCGACACCGGCGCGGCGCTGATGGACGGCCCGGCGCCCGAGGGCGACATGGCCGCCTGGAAGACAGCGATGGGCGAGAAGGGCTGGGGCACGCCCACCTGGCCGGCGGAATACGGCGGCGGCGGCCTGTCGCCGCAGCAGGCCCGCGTGCTGCAGCAGGAGATGGCCCGCATCGGCGCCTTCAACCCGCTGACCGCCGGCATGGGCGTGACCATGATCGGCCCGACGATCATGGACTACGGCACCGAGGAGCAGAAGCGTAAGCACCTGCCGCCGATCATCCGCGGCGAAGTGCGCTGGGCGGTGGGCTATTCCGAGCCCGGCGCCGGCTCCGACCTCGCCTCCCTGCAGACCAAGTGCGAGGACGCCGGCGACCACTACCTCATCAACGGCCAGAAGATCTGGACCTCCGGCGCGCAGTATTCCGACTGGATCGGCATGCTGGTGCGCACCGACTTCTCGGCCAAGAAGCACGACGGCATCTCGTTCCTGCTGGTCGACATGCATCAGCCGGGCATCGAGGTGCGCCCGATCAAGCTGATCAGCGGCGCCTCGCCCTTCTGCGAGACCTTCTTCACCGACGCCACGGCCCCCAAGGAAGCCCTGCTCGGCAAGGAGAACGAGGGCTGGAGCGTCGGCAAGCGCCTGCTGCAGCACGAGCGCGCCAGCCAGACCGGCGCCATGGGCGGCGGTGGCGGCGGCGGGCGTTCCAAGCCGTTCCAGGACATCGCCAAGGCCTATGTCGGGGTCGACGAGGACGGCCGGCTCGCCGACATCGACCTGCGCACGCGCCTCACCCGCCACCTGATGGACGCCAGGGCCCACGGCCTGACCCTGGCCCGCGCGGCGGCCGAGGCCAAGGGCGCGTCCGGCGCCACCAACGCCGCCTCGGTGCTGAAGAACTCGGCGACCTACGTCTCGCAGACCCGCGCGGAGATGACCCTGGAGATCTTCGGCCACCAGGGCCTCGGCTGGGAGGGCGACGCCTTCAAGCAGGAAGAGCTGGACGCCATCTCGGGCTGGCTGTTCGGCAAGGCGATGTCGATCTACGGCGGCTCGCACGAGATCCAGAACAACATCATCTCCAAGCGCATCCTCGGCCTGCCGGACACCACGCAATCGACGTAAGGGCGATGCGCGCATGACCTCCTACGATCTGGCCATTGTCGGCGGCGGGATCGGCGGCTCGGCGCTGGCCACGGTGATGGCGCGGGCCGGCTATTCGGTGCTGCTGCTCGAGCAGTCGGACGCCTATGTCGATCGCGTGCGCGGCGAATGGATCGCGCCCTGGGGCGTGACGGAGACCAGGCGCGTCGGTCTTTACGACCTGCTGGTCGAGGCCGGCGGCCATCACCTGACACGCCACATCACCTACGACGAAAGCCGCGCGCCGGCCGAAGCGGAGGCCCGCACCCTGCCGCTCGGCGTCTTCGCCCCCGACGTGCCGGGGCCGCTGTGCCTGGGCCACCCGCTGCACTGCCAGACCCTGTTCGACGCCGCCAGGGCCGCCGGCGCCGACGCCCGCCGCGGCGTGCAGGTGACCGGCCTCGCCTTCGATCCGCCCCGCGTCGCCTTCGAGCAGGACGGCGGGACGCACGAGGCCGCCGCCCGCCTGATCGTCGGCGCGGACGGGCGCACCTCGCAGGTGCGCGAGGCGGCCGGGATCACCCTGCACCAGGACAAGCCGCACCACTGGTTCGCCGGCCTGCTCGTGGAAGGCGCCGACGACTGGCCGGACGACCTGCAGGCCATCGGCACCGAGGGCGACCTCGGCTTCCTGGCCTTCCCGCAGGGGGACGGCCGCGTGCGCCTCTACGGCGGCTACGCCCTCGACGAGGCGCGCCGGTTCAAGGGCGACGACGGCGCGCGCAGGTTCCTCGACGCCTTCGCCATGCGCTGCAGCCCGGAAAACCGCCACCTCGTCGCCGGCCGCCCGGCCGGCCCGCTGTTCAGCTACGTCAACGCCGACTCCTGGACCGACGAGCCCTTCGCGCCCGGCGTGGTGCTGGTCGGCGACGCCGCCGGCTGGAACGACCCGATCGTCGGCCTCGGCCTTTCGATCACCTACCGCGACGTGCGGCTGGTCAGCGACCTCCTGAAGGCGAACGCCGACTGGATCCCTGAGACCCTCGCGCCCTACGCTGAGGAGCGCGCCGAGCGCATGCGCCGATTGCGCTTCGCCGCATCCCTGCAGGCCGGGCTCGACATGGAGTTCGGCGAGGCGGCCAAGGCCCGCCGCCGCAGGCACTTCGAGCAATCCGCCGCCGACCCGACCCTCGGCCTGCACGGCCTCGCCGTCATGGCCGGTCCGGAGGTCGCCCCGGCCGAGATCTTCACCGAGGCCCACCGCGCCCGCGTGCTGGGCCTGGAGGGCTGAACCCCATGACCCCTGACGAGATCGCCGCCTTCAACGCCGACTGGCTGGCCGCCTGGACCGCCAAGGACGTGCCGCGGCTGGTCGCGTTCTACGCCGAGGATTGCCTCTACAAGGACCCGCAGACCGCCGCCGGCCTCACCGGCCGCGCCGCCCTGGCGGGCTATCTGGAAGGCCTCTTCGCCGCCACCCCGCCGATCACCTACACGCCCGACGAGACCTGGCCGATCGTCGGCGGCTTCTGCGGCCGCTGGTACGCCGACGTCGCCGGCGGCGCGGCGCGCCTGCGCGGCTTCGACCTTGTGATCCTGCGCGGCCGCGAGATCGTGCTGAACGAGGTCTACACCCACAACCTCACCGCATGAGCGACCCCGCGCCCGATATCCGCCGCCCGGGCGCCATCGACGCGGCCTGGATGACCCGCGCCCTGCAGTCGGCCGGGATCGACGCTGTCGTCTCGGAGCTCGCCGCCAGGCCGGTGGGCACGGGCCAGATCGGCGACAGCATCCGCTTCACCCTGCGCTACGCCCGCGGCGAGGGCCCGGCCTCCGTGGTCGGCAAGTTCCCCTCCGCCGACCCGGACAGCTTCGGGACCGGCGTGATGCTCGGCAACTACCTGCGCGAGGTGATGTTCTACCGCCATCTGGCGGCGAAGGCCCTGATCCACACGCCCCACTGCCTCCTCGCCGAGGTCGACCCCGCCACCAGCGAGTTCGTGCTGCTGATGGAAGACCTCGCCCCCGCCGAGCAGGGCGACCAGCTCCAGGGAGTCACCCTCGACCAGGCCCGCCTGGCCATCGACGAAGCGGCCAAGCTGCACGCCTCCCACTGGCAGGACGACGCCCTCGACGACCTCGCCTGGGTCTCCGGCTCCAAGGCGGCGGGCGCCGGCGGCGCCAATCCGGACATGGTCCGCGCCCTCTGGGCCGGCTTTCGCGCCCGCTACGCCGAGCGCCTGCGACCCGACTGGATCGAAGTCGGCGAAGGGCTCCTGGCTGGCGGCGACGCCCTGGCCGTGCGCGAAGGTCCGCGCTGCCTGACGCACAACGACTTTCGCCCCGACAACATGATGTTCGCTACGGCGGCCGGCGGTCACCCGATGACCACCCTCGACTGGCAGTCCTTCGCCTACGGCGTCGGCGCCACCGATGTCGCCTACTTCCTGGCCGGCGCGATCGACCCGCAGCTGCGCCGCCAGCATGAGCCGGAAC
>JADZBR010000163.1 GCA_020852035.1 Caulobacteraceae bacterium | reverse complement strand
GCAGACCATGATCGAGGGCCCGGGACACGTCCCGATGCACCTGATCAAGGAAAACATGGACAAGCAGCTGGCGGTCTGCGGCGAGGCGCCGTTCTACACGCTCGGCCCGCTGACCACCGACGTGGCGCCCGGCTACGACCACATCACCTCGGCGATCGGCGCGGCGATGATCGGCTGGTTCGGCACCGCCATGCTCTGCTACGTGACGCCCAAGGAGCACCTGGGCCTGCCCGACCGGCAGGACGTGAAGGACGGGGTGATCGCCTACAAGATCGCCGCCCACGCCGCCGACCTCGCCAAGGGCCACCCGAGCGCCCGGGCCTGGGACGACGCCCTCTCCCGCGCCCGCTTCGAGTTCCGCTGGGAGGACCAGTTCAACCTCGGCCTCGATCCGGAGACGGCGCGCCAGTACCACGACGAGACCCTGCCCAAGGAGGCGATGAAGACCGCCCACTTCTGCTCCATGTGCGGCCCGAAGTTCTGCTCGATGAAGATCAGCCAGGACATCCGCGACGCGGCGCGGGCGCAGAACGCGGTGGAGGGCGAGGCCAGCGCCGGCATGGCGGCGATGAGCGAGAAGTTCCGGGCGTTGGGCGGGGAGATCGATGTGAAGGTGGGGTAGTGAAGACGATCAGCGACGAGGCCATCGCGCGAGCGTTCTGGGCCGCCAGCTGGGTGGCCCGCTACGGCACGCGCGAGGAACAATCGGGCCGGTTCAAGGCCAGGCAGACAACCGTCGCGCCGCCTATGCCGGACTGGTATCGCAAGCGTTGTGGCCTGCCCGACCGCTAAGCCCTTATTCCACATTCCATATTCCAGATCGGGCTTCACAAGCCGCTGATGTTCTGCGTTTGTTCGCGGCGCAGAGTGAGGTGCGCGTGGGCAGGATCGACCCGGACAGACGGCATGCGAACATCGACTACGTGATGTTCATGACCCTGGGGGACTTCAAGGTTCGGGGCGGCGAGCTGCGGGCGGTCTGCAACAAGTGCCGCACGGCGCAGAAAATCGACCTCGACGTGCTGATGCGGCTGAACGGCGGCCACGCCATCCTCTGGGGCCGCAAGGGCCGCTGCCGCGTCTGGGCCTGCGAGGGCGAGGCGACCTTCGAGGGTCGGGCCGTGGCCGGCCAGTCCTGGGTTCCGATGCGCCACAAGCCCTCGCGCGGCGAGATGCGCGACTTCGCCGAGCGGTGGCATGAGGTGGTGAAGGGGAAGGACGTGGAGTGGTGAAGGCGTGTATTTTGTCGTGATACGACTTGCGCTTGGAGGATTCGATGAATTGGACATGCCCCCATTGCCAACGCCCGCAAACGTTGACGGACCCTCAAGAGCAGTTTGGGAAGATCCGCATCGACATCGAAAGACACCGGCAAGGTAGCGCAGCGCTCACCTATCGCATCCGCGGGTGCGCAAACGATGACTGCCGCATGTTGACCATCACGGCAGAACTCCGAAAAACCTTCGACGGGACGGGGAATGTAAACAACAACTATGCACCACTAAAAGTTTGGACCCTTCAGCCGCAGGGCACCTCAAAGGTGCAACCAGATTATATTCCTAAGGCGCTAGTTGAAGATTACACTGAAGCGTGCTTGATCCGCGATTTGAGCCCGAAGGCCTCCGCAACGCTCGCCAGGCGCTGTTTGCAAGGGATGATCAGAGACTTCTGTGGAATATCAAAAAATCGGCTAGTAGATGAGATTTCTGCCTTGAGAACAGCCGTAGACGCGCAGACTGCACCGAGAGATGTATCTCCTGATAGTCTAGATGCGATAGATGCTGTCCGAAAAGTCGGTAACATCGGCGCGCACATGGAGAGTGACATCAACAACATCGTGCCGGTCGAACCTGTTGAGGCGCAATTGCTGATCGAGCTGGTCGAGAGCTTGTTTGACGAGTGGTACGTCGCTCGACACAAGCGTCAGCAACGCTTTGCCGCTGTAGCCAAGCTGGCCGAATCAAAGAAGGCGACGAAGGTTTCTACCAAGCCCACCGCCCCGCCCTCGGCCCCTCCTCTTTCGTCCGATCCCGACGCTCCAGGCCCAGCCTGAACGCCGCTGTCTCCACCGCCAGGTAGAAGGACGTCGAAGCCTCCGCGAGGCGGCGCAGCGCATGCACCCGGTCCGTTGCACGCACCAGCCGGGCGATGCGCGGCAGTTCCTCGTCGGTCATCTTGCGGCAGGCAGCCATCAGCTCCGCGAGGGCGATCTGGCTGCGGGCTTCCTCGACCTGGCCGACCAGCGGCCGGAAGAGGCCGGCCTGGGTCGGGCGGGAGACGGGCTCGTCGTCCTCGGCCTGCCAGTCGTCCGCCAGGTCATCCGCCTCGTGATCCATTCCACGTTCCATATTCCAGGGTCTCCTCAGGGCTCTTGGGATGTGGAATGCGGAACAGGGACGCGGCCCTTCAGGCGTCCCTCCTCCACCATCGCCCGGCGCAGGCGACCGACCGTGCCGACGCCAAGGCCGCTGGCCTTGGCCGCCTCGGCCACGGTCAGGCCGTCCAGCAGGGCGTGCTCGGCCGCGACCTTCAGCTCCGGCTGCACCGCGCGCCCGTCGAAGCGGGGCTCCGGCTCGGCCAGCTCCACCGCCCGCCAGCTCCAGAGCGCGGCGGCGGCGTGGCTCTTCAGGGTGGCCTCCATCGGGTCCAGCGCCTCGCCGGAAGCCCCGCGGCACTTCTCGATATGCACCTCGACCCTGGCCCCATCGGCGGCCATCGCGCCTTCCGGGCGGCGCAGGGCGATCACCAGGTCGAGCAGGTCTTCGCGGCGGCTGGTGCCGCGCTGCTGGCCGCTCTTGCCCGCGTGGTGGACCATCAGCACCGAGCGGCCCGCCCGCCGCTGGGCCAGGCACCAGTCGGCCACTGGGGTCCAGCGCTTCTGCTCGTTCTCGTCGCCCTTGGCGATGGAGGAGAGGTTGTCGAGGATCACCAGGTCGGTGTCGTGCAGCAGGGGCTCGACCTCGGCCTGGCCCTCCAGGGTGGCGAAGTCCGGCAGGCCGGTTTCCATCACGTCGGCGCAGGCCACCCGGAAGAAGCCGGGGGCGACCTCGGCGTTCAGCCCGGCGGTAAGCAGGGCGAGGCGATGCTTCAGGTCTTCGGCCCGCATCTCGCCGTCTATGTAGAGCACCCGCCGGCGCTGGGCCTGCCAACGCAGGAACTTGCCGCCGGTGGCCACCGCCAGGCCGATGGAGAGCGCCGCCCAGGTCTTGCCGACGCCCCTCGGCGCATAGAGCATCGCAAGGCCGCGCTCGGGGAACACCGGATCGAGCAGGAAATCCCGCTCGGGCAGCGGCAGGCGCAGGAAGGCTTCGACGTCCAGCGGGCGAAGGTTCTCGCCCATCATCCGCTTGCGACGGGCCTCGTCGGCGGCTTCCTCGCGCCGTTCGGCCTCCTCCCAGGCCCAGGCTTCGCGGTCCTCCCGCTCCCGGGCCTTGGCTTCCCATGCCTCGTCGTCGTCCGCCTGGACGAAGCTTGCTTCGGACATGGCCTCTCCCTCTCCCCCCTCCGGGGGGAAGGGGGCTCAAGCACGCTCGGTTGTTCGGATGGCTGAGCCTAAGCGTGTGGGAGGGGGCGGGGATATTCCACGCTCCATACTCCCATCGCGGCTAGGGAAGCGTGGAATATGGGATGTGGAATAGGCAGGGAGCGGGTGCGCGCCTTGAGACCGTCAATCTGGGAATGACCGCTGACGCTTAAGGATTGCCAGGCAGGCCGGGGTTAGGCCTGCGTTCCGGGACCTAGGCGCTGGCCCGGGCCCGCCCGCCGCCGGCGACCGCGGCTAAGCTCGAACAGGGCTGCCTACCGCGGGCGGGTGGAAATCGCCTGCGCGGAGCGTTCCGGTCCGCCGAAACGGTACATTCACAACGAACACCGGGCGAGGCCCGGCGCTCCGCACGCCCTCCCACCGCTCCGGCGCCTTCGCGCCGGGCGACGATGAAACGCGCCCTGTCCTCGTCGAGGGAGAAGATGGTCCGCGCGGCGGCGGCGGTTTCCCCACGCACCCCGGCGCCGCTATGCTGGCGGGCATGGACAAGGCGCGGCGCAAGGCACTGACCGAGGCTTACAAGGAGCGGCCGCGCACGTTCGGCGTCTACGCCGTGCGCTGCGCCGCCACCGGCGAGGCGTGGGTCTCGGGCTCCAAGAGCCTCGACAAGCAGGAGAACGGCCTGTGGTTCCAGCTGGACCTGGGCGGGCATCCGAACAAGGCGCTGCAGGCGGCCTTTCGGGCGCACGGGCGGGCGGCGTTTTCCTATGAGCCGCTGGAGAGCTTCGACCCCGAGGGCCTCTCGGCCTACGAGGTGAAGAGCCGCCTGGCCGAGCTGGAGACCCGCTGGCGCGAGGCGCTCTCGGCGGGGAAGGTGGTGGGCTGACGTCCTTCTCCCCTCGCGGGCGAAGGGCTCGATTGCCCCCGCGCGGCCAGCCGCCCTCCCCGATCTGACCAGCAACGCGCAGGCGCAGGCTTGCCGAACCGGCATGGTCGATGATATTGACACTATCACTGCCATTTTATCGGCGACGGGGGGACAAGGAACCGATGCGCAAGCGGATACTGCTGGGAGTGCTGGCCCTGGTCCTGATCGCGGGCGGCGGCCTCTATCTGATGCGCGGCGAACTGGCGATGCGCGCCATGAGCCGCATCTACGCCCAGGCGATGGGCCGCGACGCCCTGGCCGAACTGCCGGACGGCCTGCATCTGGGCCTCTGCGGGTCCGGCTCGCCGATGCCCGACCCGACGCGGGCCGGCCCCTGCGTGGCGGTGGTCGCCGGCCAGCGGCTGTTCGTGGTCGACTCCGGCACCGGCTCGACGCGCAACCTGTCGCTGATGAACCTGCCGCCGGCGCGGGTCGAGGCGGTGTTCCTGACCCACTACCATTCCGATCACATCGCCGACCTGGGCGAGCTGATGCTGCAGCGCTGGGCCGGCGGCCCGGCCAAGAGGCCTGTGCCGGTCTACGGGCCCACCGGGGTGGACCAGGTGGTCGGCGGCTTCGAAGCGGCCTATGCGCTGGACCGCGGCTATCGCGTCGCCCACCACGGCCCCGCCGTCATGCCGCCGGGCGGCTTCGGCGGCGAGCCGCGGGCGTTCGCGGCCAGTCCGCAGGGACCGAACGTCGTCCTCATCAACGAGCCGGACCTGAAGGTGACGGCCTTCCCGGTGCCGCACGATCCGGCCACGCCCGCGGTCGGCTACATCTTCGAATACAAGGGCCGCAAGCTGGTGGTGAGCGGCGACACCGCCCTCTCGCAACGGCTCGAGACGGCGGCCCGGGGGGCCGACCTTCTGGCGCACGAGGGGCTGTCGCACAAACTGGTCGGCCTGCAGCGCGAGGCGGCGGTGAAGGCCGGGCGCGACAACCTCGCCCACATCATGCACGACATCCTGAGCTACCACACCGACCCGAAGGATGTCGGCGCGCTCGCGCAGCGGGCCGGCGTGCGCGAGGTGCTGTTCTACCACGTCATCCCGCCGCTGCCGCTGCGCGCGCTGGAAGGGCCGTTCACCGCCGATGCCCGCAAGCTGTTCAAGGGGCGGCTGGCGGTCGGACACGACGGGGATTTCGTTTCGCTGCCGGCCGGCGGAAAAAAGATCGAGCATTCCAACCGTCTGCGCACCTTCCGCTAGTGGCGCCGGCCCGCGGAGCGTTCTACTCAGGCGCCGATGACCACGCAGACCGCACGCCGGGCCAGGGCCCAGGATTTCTCCGTCCAGGAATCCGATGGACGGCGAAGGCGGTCGCTGGACAGCCGCGCGCGCATCGTGGAGGCCATGCTGGAACTGGTCCGCGAGGGCGCGGTCACGCCCGGCGCCGAGCGGGTGGCGGCCAGGGCCGACGTCGGGCTGCGCACAGTGTTCCGCCACTTCAAGGACATGGACAGCCTCTACGGCGAGATGTCGGAGGTGGTGGAAGGCCAGTTCCGCACGGTCGTCGAACGCCCCTTCACCGCGCCGATCGGGCGCGAACGGATCATCGAGCTGGTTCATCGCCGGGTGGAGGTCTACGAGGCCATCGCGCCCTACAAGCGCGCGTCGGAGTCGCATCGCCACCGCTCGCCCTTTCTGGCGGCCGGGCAGGCGCGAATGGTGGCCACCTCGCGCAAGATTCTCCAACGCGAGCTGCCGGCCGAACTGGCCGACGACGACCTGACGTTCGAGGCCCTGGATCTGCTCCTGAGCTTCGAGGCCTGGAATCGGCTACGGCGCGAACAGGGCCTTTCGCAGGCGCGGACGCGCGAGACGCTGGAAGCCGCCGTCCGCCGCCTGCTCGGGTGAAGCCGCCAACGCTTGCCAGCTTCGCTCCGCCGCCTAATATGAGAACCACAATTCCGGTTGAGGCAGTTGGATGAAACATTACGTCGGTTGGCTGGCTCTGGCCGCCCTGGCCCAGGCGGGATGCGGCGCGCAGCCGGCGGTCAAGGCCGCCGCCAAGCCGGCCGTCATCCAGCCCTGTCTGGCCGATCGCGCGGCGCCGGCGGCCGCGCCCGCCACCGCTGGGATGGTGCTGGTGAAGGGCGGAGAGTTCCTGCAGGGGGCGGCCGGAACCCACGCCGAGGAAGGCCCGCCGCGCAAGACCCGCGTCGGCTCCTTCTGGATCGACCGCACCGAGGTGACCAACGACGACTTCGCCCGCTTCGTGGCCGCCACCAACTACGTCACCCAGGCTGAGCGGCCGCTGGACCCGGCCGCCTATCCGGGGCTTTCCGGCGACCAGTTGAAGCCCTCGGCCATCGTCTTCGTGGGCGCGGACAATCCGAACGCCGGGCCGGGGGCCTGGTGGCGCGTGGTGCAGGGGGCCGACTGGCGCCATCCGCACGGACCGGACAGCTCCATCGAAGGCAAGGGCGCCCTGCCGGTGGTGCAGATCGGCTGGGAGGACGCGCTCGCCTACGCCCGCTGGCTGGGCCGCGACCTGCCGACCGAGGCGGAGTGGGAGTACGCCGCCCGCGGCGGGCTGGACTCCGCGCGCTACACCTGGGGCGACCAGCCGCTCGATGCGCAAAAGCCGCAGGCCAATGTCTGGCAGGGCGTCTTCCCGGTCGCCGACACCGGCGGCGACGGCTACAAGGCCACCGTCGCGCCGGTGGGCTGTTTCGCCGCCAACGGCTACGGCCTGCACGACATGGCCGGCAACGTCGGGGAATGGACCCGGGACTGGTACGCCCCTGGGCTTTCCACCTCCGAGATGGTCGATCCCGTCGGCCCGACCGAGCGGGCGGCCTACGACCCCGCCGACCCGGCCGAGCGCAAGCATGTGATCAAGGGCGGCTCGTTCCTCTGCGCAGACAACTTCTGCTTCCGCTACCGCCCGCCGGCGCGCCAGGCCGGGCCCTCCGACACCGGCTCGGACCACGTGGGCTTCCGCACCATCCTGCGCGTGACGGGCTCGAATCCGCCCCCGCCCGCCGGGGAGGGAGCGTAATTCGGCGCAGGCTGATCGGCCGTGCGTCCTTCGAGACGCGCCTAGCCTGTCCTCGGGCCGGCCTTCGGCTGGACCCGGGGGCGCTCCTCAGGATCACTAGCTCAGCAAAGTCCCAGTCATGGTGAGGGCGGCCCGCAGGGCCGCGTCTCGAACCACGCACTGAACCTCAGCGCAGAACCCCGCCTCTGCCCGTTGCACCGGGCCGTATCTGGGCGCGCTCAGTTGACCTGCCGCTCGCGGCCTTCCCAATAGGGCTTGCGCAGGTCGCGGCGCAGGATCTTGCCGCTGGGGTTGCGCGGGATGGTCTCGGCGAAATCCACCGACTTGGGCAGCTTGTAGCCGGCGATCCGCTGGCGGGCGAAGGCGATGATGCCCGCCTGCTCCAGCCCCGCGCCAGGGCGGGCGACGACGATCGCCTTCACCGCCTCGCCCCACTTCTCGTCCGGCACGCCGATCACCGCCGCATCGAGGATGTCGGGATGGGCGGCCAGCGCATTCTCCACCTCGGCCGGATAGATGTTCTCGCCGCCGGAGACGATCATCTCCTTCACCCGGTCGTGGATGTAGAGATAGCCCTCGTCGTCGAAATAGCCGGCATCGCCGGTGTGGAACCAGCCGTCCCGGATCGCCTCGGCGGTGGCCTCCGGCCGCTTCCAGTAGCCCTTCATGATGCAGGCCGCGCGGACCACGATCTCGCCGACCTCGCCGGCCGGCAGGGCGCGGCCCGCGCCGTCGACCACCCGCACCTCGCGGCCAGGCGCCGGAAGACCGCAGGACCGCAGCTTGCCACGGCCCGGCGCGTGGTCGGCCGGCGGCAGGTAGGTGCAGGGGCCGCCGGTGGTCTCGGTGAGCCCGTAGGCCTGCATGAAGTCGCAGCCCATCAGCTCGATCGCCCGCGACAGCACCGCCTCCGGGATCGGCGAGCCGCCGTAGGACATCCGCTTCAGCGGTGTGAAGTCGGTCTCGGCCGCCTTCGGGTGCTGCGTCAGGGCCAGGATCACCGCCGGCACCAGCAGGGCCTGACTGATCCCCTTCGCCGGGATCAGCCGCAGCACCTCGCCCACGTCGACATCGGCCAGGATGATCCCCCGCGCGCCGTGCGCCAGGGTGTTCATGCCCATGTTGATCCCGGCCACGTGGAAGAACGGCATGGCGACCAGCACCACGTCGTCATGCGTGTAGGCCGCGACGTCGACCGGCGGGTTCTGGAACAGCGACAGGTAGTTGGCGCTGGTCAGGCAGACGCCCTTCGGCAGGCCGGTGGTGCCGGAGGTGTAGAGCTGGAAGACGTCGTCCTGCGGCGCGTTGGGCAAGGCGGGGTCCGCCGCATCCTGCGCATCGCGCCACGCCTCGTAGGCCGGCCACTCGGGATGGCCGCCGTCCATCGCGACGATGGTCGAGAGCCTGGGCAGGCCGAGGCGGAGCTCCTCGACCACGCCGTAGAAGTCGCGACCGACGAACAGCACCTCGCAGTCGCAATCGTCGAGGATGAACAGCATCTCCGGCGGCGCCAGCCTCCAGTTCACGGTCACGGTCGCAGTGCGCGACTTGAAGGCGCCCAGCACCACTTCCCAGAAGCGGTCGCAGTTGCGGCCGATGTAGCCGATGCGCGCGCCGGGTTGCTGGCCGAGCGCGATCAGGCCGTTCGCCACCCGGCTCGCCCGCTCGTCGAGTTCGCCGTAGGTGGTCGGGCGGTCCTGAAAGTCGAGCGCCACCGCGCTCGGCCGCTCGCGGCCGTGCAGGCGGCTGATGTCGGCCACGTGGCTGAGACGATCGATATCGGACATGACGACGGCCTCTAGGCGGCGAGGTGCGGCGTGCAGCCGGCCTCGGCGAGGATGCCGGCCAGGCCCGGCGCATCCTTGGCCGCGGCGTATTTCGCGCGCAGCACGGCCAGGGACTTGGCGTGATACTTCTGCGGCGGCTGCACATAGGCCCCGCCCGGCAGGTCGACGGTGAACTCCGCCGCACCCTCCGCCAGCGCCCCGGCGTTGGCGACCGACCAGGGCAGGAAGTAGCGGCCGACGTAGGCGATCAGCGGCGCCAGGGTCGCCGCCAGCGAAGCCCAGTCCTCGAACGGCCCGTCATTGCGTGGCTCCAGCATCCGGTGGCACCAGGCGAGCACGTTGGGCGCGCGGGCGCGGATGATCGACCCGCAGGTGGGATCGACGCTCGCCTCATAGAGCTGGGCCGAGAGGCCGAAGTCCCCGAACGCCGGCCGCGCGCCGAACAGGTAGGGCCGGCTCGCCAGGTGCGGCTCGAGGATGTCGAGCAGCTCCTCCAGGTAGCGCCGGATCAGCGGCGCGGTCGCGTCGCTGGAGCCGACGAAGTGGCCGCGGCCGGTCATCCGCGCGCGGATCATCTCGCTGCGCGCGACGATGTCGGCTTCGTCGCCGAGCGGCAGGGAGAGGCGGGCGAGCGTCTGGGCCGAGGCGCGCACGTCGATGTCGTCGTACCAGCGATGGTGGAACATCAGCTTGTTGCCCCACTCGTCGCCGAACTCCTCGATCAGCACCGACAGGAAGGCGAGCGCCGGGTCCGCCGGATGGATCGAGGGCTCGGGGAACTTCGGCTCCAGCGCCTCGATGATCGGAGTGGAATCCTGGATCCCCTCCCCGGCCGGCGTCGCCACCGCCGGCACGATCGGCAGCTTGGCGTAGCGCTGGTAGTCCGCTTCGCTCGTGGCGTTGCGCGGGACCCAGACGTGCGGCGCGCCCTTGTAGCGGAACCAGGAGCGCACCTTCACCGAGTAGGGCGACATCTCCGAGCCGAAGACCTGATAGGGAGCCTCGCTCATCGGGCGTCCTCCTTGGAAAGCATCTGTTTCTGACGGCGGGCGAAGTCGTCCTTGCCGATAGCGGCGCCCTTCACGACCGCCTCGCGGGCGCCGACGCGCTTGAACCAGGCTTGCAGGTTCGGAAACTCGGCCAGGTCGATCCCCAGCATCTTGTAGCCCCGCGTCCACGGCCAGGTGGCGATATCGGCGATGGAATAGTCGCCGCCCAGGTAGTCGGCCTCGCCCAGCCGCCGGTCCATCACCCCGTAGAGCCGCCGCGCCTCGTTGGTGTAGCGCTCGATGGCGTAGGGGATCTTGTCCTTCTGATAGTTGAAGTGCGCCGCCTGGCCGACCATCGGCCCCAGCCCCGCGCACTGCCAGAAGAGCCACTGCTCCACGAGCGAACGCGCCCGGCGCTCGGCCGGGTAGAACCGCCCGGTCTTGTCGCCCAGGTATTGCAGGATGGCGCCGGTCTCGAAGACGGAGATCGGCGCGCCGCCCGGCCCGTCCGGATCGACGATCGCCGGCATCCGGCCGTTGGGCGAGAGCGCCAGGAACGCCGGCGTCAACTGCTCGCCTGCGCTGATATCGACCGGGACGAGCCGGTACGGCAGGCCGGTCTCTTCCAGCATGATGGTGATCTTCCAGCCGTTGGGCGTGGGCCAGAAGTGCAGGTCGATCATCTTTGGCTCCTCACGCCACGGCCAGGCGATTGCCGACGCGCGTCAGCGGGCGGGCGAGTTCGATGGCCAGAAGGTCCCGGGCGCCGATTTCGCCGGCCAGGTCGTCGCAGGCGCGGCGGTCGGCCGCCGGCAGGGCGTGCAGCCAGCGCAGTGTCCGCTGCAGCAGCCAAAGCGAATGGGCCGAGGCGCCGTGGATCATCGTCTTGCCTCGAAGCGGAACGGTGACCTGGCCCAGGCTGGGCTGGTCCTGGTCCGCATCGGACACCGGCGTCCCCGCCGGCCGGTCGGCGTGCGCGGCGGCCCAGTCGCGCCAAAGCCCGGCGGCCGCGATGAAGCCGGCGGCATGGTCCTCGAGGAAGGTCCGCAACAGGCGGACCACCGGCTCGGCGATTGCATCGCCCGGCAGCCAAGTCATCGGCGTGTCGGCGAACTCGGGCGAGGCGATCTCCGGCGTGTTCATATGCTCCACCCAGCGGAACACCCGCGGCGTGCGCCGTTGCATCAGATGCAGCGGATAGGGATCGCGCCCGAGGTGTCCGAACAGCGGGCCCATCAGGGCGAAGTCGCCCACGCTCGGCAGCCCGCCGAAGAGGTAGGGCTGGGTGGTGAAATGCGCTTCGAGCGTATCCAGCAGGTCGAAGTAGATGGCGTCCATCGCCGGGTAGAGGTCCGGCGTCACGCCGATCCGCGCCCGATGGCTGTCCATCTGGCGGGCGATGATCTCCCCGTAGCGATCAAGCTCGGCGTCGCTCCCCTGGGGCTTGAAGCTGCGCCCGAACTCGCGCGAGACGAAGAGGTAGTTCTCCTCCCGGAAGTTCCAGCGGTAGTGCCAGGCGATCTTCAGCGCCTCCGAGGCGAAGAGGTCGACCAGATAGGCCGCCAGCCGCTGGCGCGGGCCGGACGGCAGGGCCGGCGGGTCGGGAAAGCGCGCTTCCAGATGCTCAAAGATCTCGGTGGTGTCCTGCACCACCGTCCCGTCCGGCGCCTCGACGATGGGAATGCGACGCGAGCGGGCGGCGGGGCTCACCACCTCGCGAAACCGCGGGTGGCTCGGCAGGCGCTCGATGAAGCGGATGTTCTTCTTGCGCAGGTAGCTGCGGGTCTTGGCCGTGTAGAACGAGGCGTAGGCGCCGTAGAGCACATACGGCGCTCCGTTTGACTCCTCCCCGCTAGCCACCCGCAATCCTCCCTTTGGGACGTCGATCAACCTTGACATATGTGAACCGAAATTACGGTTCAGTTCAAGGGGTGCGAGGAAGATTCCGGCACGGGTCGCGCCTTAAGTCTTCTGGATGCCCAGATAGCCAGCCAGCATGGAGGTCAGCCCGTCGATCACGAACGGCGTGCCCGCCCGTTCCCCGGTGGCCTCGGTGCGCATCCCCCGATGGATCAGCGCCGCCTCGATAGTACGCAAGCCGAAGATGCAGGCTTCCTCGAGATTCTCCTCCAGGCCCTCTCCCCGGGCCCGCAGGAAGCCCGCCAACAGCCGGCCGGAATGCTCGTCGGCGGCGCGCAGGGCGGGGATGTAGATGTTCCCAGCTCCCGCCAGGGTGCGCTGGAACAACGCCCGGAAGAAGCCGGGGTGGCGCTCGATCACCCGCGCGGTGTTCTTCACCAGGATGGTCAGCACCTCGTGCGTCGGCGTCTGGGCCCACTGCGGCATGGCCAGGAACCGTTCCATGTTGTTCTCGATCCGCGCGGCGAACTGGATGTGCAGGGCGCGAAACAGCGCCTCCTTGTCGCGAAACCGTCGGTAGAAGCTGCCGATCGAACACTGGGCGGCCGCGGCGATGTCGCCCACATGCGCTTCGTCATAGCCCTTGCGGGCGAACACCTGCTCGCCGGCCTTCAGGAGCCGCGCCTGCGCCTCGCGGCTTCGCGCCTGGTTGGCCGGGATTACGCCGTCGATATCCTCGATGTTGGAGGGCTTGTTCGCCAAAATTCTCGCCTTCCTTTCGCTCCGCGCTGGAATCGTCCCAAGCGCGCCGCGTTCCAATGACACAACCTGAATACACCAACCAACGGAATAGCGATTCCGCTCCATATCCTCGTATACGATCTATTGCATGCGCACTTGACCTTTGAATCAAGCTGGGAAATCATCGGAACCGTTATTCCGGTTCATATCATTGCGTCGGCCGCCACGCTAGCCGTCGATCGTGTTTCTGGGGGGATCGATGAGCCAGAGCAGCCCGGCGGCGGAGCCCGCCAGCGGCCATGCCAAGTACGCGCTCGGCGTGCTATTCTGCGTCTATGTGGTCAATCTGATCGATCGGCAAATCCTGTCGATCCTGATGGAGCCCATCAAGCGGGATCTGAACCTTTCCGACACCCAGCTGGGCCTGCTCTCCGGCCTGTCCTTCGCCCTCTTCTACGCCATCGCCGGCATCCCCATCGCGCGGGCGGCCGACCGGCTCTCGCGGCGCAACATCATCGCCGGGGCCCTGGTGCTCTGGAGCGCGCTCACCGCGATCTGCGGCGTGGCGCAGAACTTCTGGCAGCTGATGCTGACCCGCATCGGCGTGGCGGTCGGCGAGGCCGGCGGCGGCCCGCCGGCCCACTCCATGCTCGCCGACTTCTTCCCGCACGGCCAGCGCAGCACGGCGCTGGCGATCTATTCCTGCGGCGTGCCGGTCGGCGTCCTCATCGGCCTGGCCGCCGGCGGCTGGCTCAACCAGGCGTTCAACTGGCGCACCGCCTTCGTCGTGGTCGGCCTGCCCGGCCTCATCCTGGCCAGCGTGCTGTTCTTCACCGTGAAGGAACCGGCGCGCGAGGTGACGTCCGCCGCGCCCGCAACCGACCAGCCGCGCCCGTCCACCCTGGAGGTGCTGAAGACGATCTGGGCCATCCGATCCTTCCGTAATCTGTCGGGCGCCACAGCCCTGCACGTCTTTTCGGCCTACGCCCTGCTGCAGTGGAACCCGACCTTCATGGTTCGCACCTACGAACTCGGGACCGCCCAGGTCGGGCTTTACCTGGGCCTGCTGGTGGGGGTCTGCAGCGGAATCGGCACCTTCCTCGGCGGCTGGCTCGGCGACCACTTCGCCAAGCGCGGCCAGCGCTGGTATGCGCGCCTGCCGGGCATCGAGATCGGCATCACCGTGCCCTTCTACTTCGGCGCCTATTTCGCACCGACCTTCGAGATCGCGCTCGCCTTCCTGATCGTCCCGACCTTGCTCTCCAACGCCTTCACCGGGCCGGTGTTCGGGGCGATCCAGTCCCTGGCGCCGCCGCACATGCGGGCGATGGCGGCGGCGCTGCTGCTGTTCGTGATCGCCGTCGTCGGCCAGGGCCTCGGCCCGCAGGCGGTCGGCATCCTGAGCGATGTCTTCCGCTCCCAGGCCGGCAACGACTCGCTGCGCTGGGCGATGGCGGTGATCGTGTTCTCGAAGGTCCTCGCCAGCTGGCGCTTCTGGGTCGCCGGCAAACAACTGGAAGAAGACCTGGCGGCGGCGAAGGCCGCGTAGGGCTCGCGCCGGACGGCCATCGATCGCGCACTCCGAACACCTGAGCTCCGCCCCCGAGGGGCGGAGCTCAATCGCGCAACGTCCGTGTCAACCGCCCACGGGTCGAGCCCCTTCTGCGCGCCGCCCATTGACGACGGCGGCGACGTCCCGTCAGACCGGCCCGTTCCTGAACGCAGAACGGGCCTGCTTCAGGTGGATCACCCCTGAAGCAGGCCCGCCAACAACCCCGACATAGGGAGCGGATCAGCCGGCGGCGAAGCCCGCTGCCGCAATCCCTCGCCCTAGTTGCCCCAGTAGACGTATTCGTCGCTCTCCGCCTGCGGCGTCTCCAGCGTGTGGTCGAGCATCACCGCCGTCTGGCCAAGTTCCGGCCATAGCGGCTTGGCCTGCTGTGCGTTGTGCTTGGCGATCAGCGCCTTCAGTTCGGCCACCTTTTCCGGATGGGCCTGCGCCAGGTTGTTGCGTTCGGTCGGGTCCACGGAAAGGTCGAACAGCCAGTCCTTGTCCGGCCGTTCGGTGACCTGCAGCTTCCAGTCGCCGGCGCGCACGACCTGGTAGGGCCCGGTCCGCCAGAACAGCACCTCGTGCGGCCGGCCGAGTTTCTCACCCCTCACGAAGGGGACCAGGTCCACCCCGTCATACACCCGGTCGCCCGGCAGCTTGGCGCCCGCCGCCGCCGCCGCGGTCGCGAATAGGTCGAAGTGCGACACAGGCGCCCGATAGGTCGCCCCCGCCGGAATATGCCCCGGCCAACGGATGAAGTAGGGCGTGCGGATGCCGCCCTCGAAGAAGGTCTGCTTCCAACCGCGGAAGGGCTGATTGATCTCCGGCAGGCCGAGATAGTAGGCGCCGCCGTTGTCGCTGGTGAAGATCACGATGGTGTCCTTCTCCAGACCTTGCTCCTGCACCGCCTGCAGCAGACGCCCGACGTTGCGGTCCAGCGAGCGGATCATCGCCGCATAGATCCGCAGGCGGCGGTTCTCGATGTGCGAGAGCGCCTCGAAGTCCTCCTTGGTCGCCTGCAGCGGCGTGTGCGGGGCGTTGTAGGCCATGTACATGAAGAACGGCCGGTTGCGGTTGGCCTCGATGGCGTTGATCGCCTCGTCGGTCAGGTAGTCGGTCATGTAACGCTTGGGCGCAAAGGCTTCGCCGCCGTCCTTGCGGACGTAGAACTGCAGGCGGTTCCACAGGCTGATGTCGATCGGGTCGAACGTCTGCCGCGCCTCGACACCCCGCGGGTCGCCCGGCGGCAGGAACATCGAGGCCCCAGGGGTGAAGCCCAGGCTCTCCGAAAAGCCCCGGTTCTGCGGCTGGAACTGCGGCGACTCCCCAAGGTGCCACTTGCCGAACTGCAGGGTGTGATAGCCGGCGTCCTGCAGCAGCTTGGCCAGCATGATCTCGCTGGTCGGCACGCCCATCTCCGAGGTCGGGATGATGTCCTTCTCGCGGTCGGCGAAATAGACCGGGTTGCGGATGCCGTAGTTGAAGGCCCGCACGCTGCGGGCGAAGGCCAGCGGCACCGGCGTGAACTCGAAACCGAAGCGGGTCGGATAGCGACCGGTCATCAGCGCCGCCCGCGAGGGGGCGCAGGTGCCGTGGCCGGTATAGCCCTGGTCGAAGCTGACGCCCTCGTGGCCGATGCTGTCAATGTGGGAGGTCGACACCGTCCCGCCGGCCACGCCGGCGCCCGCGCCGGCGAAGGTCAGGTCGTTGTAGCCCAGGTCGTCGGCCACGATCAGGATGATGTTCGGCTGGCGCTTGCCGGCCGGCGGACGGTCCGGGCCCTGCTGCCAGACCACGTCGTGCGGCGGCCCGATGACCGCCCGCGGCCGCTCGGTGGGAACATGCGCCGGCGCCTGGGCCGGCGCGGGAGCGCTGAGCATGAAGCAGCCGGCGAACGCCGTCGCCGCCAGAAGTCCGAGCCGTGTCCTGTTCATCCGTCTAGCCTCCACCCTCGCCCTGAGTTCAGATCACGCCGCCGATCGCGGCTTCAGCCCGGCCGCCTGGAGCCGCCACTTGAACTGGTCGAAGCGGTCCTGGCCGAAGAAAGGTTCGCCGTTGAAGACCATCAGCGGCACGCCGTAGTGGCCGCCCAGCCGCTGGGCTTCCTGGCTCTGCTCGATGGTCTGGCGATAGCGGTCGGGGTCGGCCGCCACCGCGGCGTCCAGTTCGGCGAGATCGAGGCCGGCCCGCCCGGCCGCCTGCGCCAGCTGGTCGCCCGCCGTCCAGTCGTCCGTGCCGCCGCCCCAGATCAGCTTCGAAACCTCGTCCAGGAACGCCAGCCCCTTCCCGCGCTCGGTCGCCGCCACGCCCAGGTGGCTGAGCCGGTGGATGTAGGGCTGCTCCTTGGGGTACTTGCCGTCGACGCCCATCTGCACCGGGTCCGGCCGCGCCCAGCGGAACGGCAGGCCGAGGAACTGCGCCGAGCGGAACACATCGATCATGAAGTAGCTGCGCCACAGCGGGTCGTTGCGTTCGAAGAACTCCGGTGTGCGCACGGCGATCGGATAGACGACCCGCACGTTGCAGCTGACGTCGTACTCGCGTTCCAGCTCAACCAGCCGGCCAGTCACGAAATAGGAATAGGGCGAACGGAAGGACCAATAGAGGTCGTAGGTCAGGCTCATCGACTAGGGGCCTCTTTAAAAAAAGCCCGGGAGGCCGCGAAGCGGCCTCCCGAAGGCAGGGAGGGACACCCTAGAACTTCATCGAGGCTTCGACGCCATAGGTTCGCGGCGGAGCGTACCAGCCGACCGAGCCGCGGGCCGCCGCCGTGCCGCCAGCGCTGATGAAGGCGGCGAGCGGTTGGCTGGTCTTCTGCACGAACCAGACCTCGTCGGTGAGATTCTTGCCATAGACCGTGATGCGCCAGCCGCGATCGGGCGACGAAAGGCCGATGCGGGCGTTCAGCAGCGTGGTCGACTCTTCGAAGTTGTCGGGGTCCAGCGTCGGCTCCAGGTTTCGCGAGCCGGTGTAGGTGAGGTCAGCTCCGGCGAACCAGTCGAGACCGGTGTCTGCCAGCGGCGCGTCCCACTGGGCGGCCAGGCTCCAGGTCCATTTGGGGCTCTGCGAGGGGGTCAGGCCGTTGTAGTTGCAGGTGCCCGGCAACGCGCCGTCGGGAGTCTTTCCCGAGTAGCACTGGCCAGCCGGATAGTCGGTGAACTCAGCGTCCATGTAGCCGAGGCTGCCGCGCAGGGCGAGCTGGCGGATCGGTCGGAATTGCGCCTCGGCCTCGAAGCCCTGCACCCGCCGGTCGCCGGCGTTGGCCACGATGAAGCCGGAATTGGTCAGCGGGTTCAGGATGGAGTCCTGAAAGTCGCTGAGCTCCATGTGGTAGATGTCCGCGTTGAGGATCATCCGGTTGTCCAGCAAGGTCGACTTGATGCCGAGCTCGTAGGTCAGCGAGTTCTCCGCGTCGAACTCGACCGGCACGCCGGGCGCGGAGCCGCGGCCGTTGAACCCGCCGGTCTTGTAGCCGGTGGCGGCGATCGCATAGGCCATGATCCGGGGGGCGATGTCGTACTGCGCGCCGACCGACCAGGTCAGCTCCTTCTCCGAACGGTCG
Source organism: Caulobacteraceae bacterium (assembly GCA_020852035.1). Taxonomy (GTDB): domain Bacteria; phylum Pseudomonadota; class Alphaproteobacteria; order Caulobacterales; family Caulobacteraceae; genus Phenylobacterium. The sequence continues at coordinate 3,656 of JADZBR010000163.1, read as the reverse complement.
AGGTCGCCCAGGTGGTTGACCGAGAATACCTGCCGCGCGGCCAGTGACGCCGTCGGGCTCACGTCGGAGTCGAAGAACGCCTCCTTGTCGTCCCAGCTGTAGCGCAGACCACCCGTGAAGCGCAGGGCCTCGGTGGCGTTCAGCGTCGCCTGGCCGAAGAGCGCGGCGCTCTTGGTCTTCTGGGTGAAGTAGAAGTAGCTGGTGTCACCCTCCTGGAACCGGCGATTGTTCGGCAACAGCCGGTTGGCGTGGGCGCCGAGCCGGGTCTGGGTGGTGTGGGTGACGCTCTCCGAGAAGAAGTAGACGCCCGCCAGATAGCTGAGTTTCTGGTCCGCCGGCGAGGCGATCCGCAGTTCCTCGCTGTAGCCCTCGCGCCGCAGATACTGCATCCCCGAGGCGGTCGCCTGCGGCAGGCCGTCGGCGGCCAGCGAACGGATGTCGTCCTTGTAGCCGTTCCAGGCGGTGATCGAGGTCACGGTGTGGCCGTTGGGCAGGTCCCAGTTGAAGGTGCCCGACAGGCCGTAGACCTTGGTGACGTCCAGCCCCGGGTTGTCGTCGTCCACCACGTGGTCGGTATCGTCGAAGTTGGTGAACGGTCGGCCGAGCGCCGCGGTGGCGGCGAGGAAGCCGGGGGTCGCGATCCCGTCCCCCGCGGCGTCCAGCGTCTCGGCCGTGCAGCACTCCGAGCGGAGGCGGATGTAGTAGCCGATGAAGTCGCCGGTCAGGTTGTCCAGCGGCTTCCACTGCAGGCGGCCGCGCAGGCCGTACTGCTTGGTTCCGTTGACGTCGTCGCCTGTGAACTGGTTGGTCTCGTAGCCGTCGCGCCCGTTGGCCCAGAACGACAGCCGCCCGGCCACGGTGTCGGAGATCGCGCCGCCGACATAGCCGCTGACCCCCTTGTCGTCATAGTTGCCGAGCCGCACCGTGACCATCGCCTCGGGGTCCTGGGTCGGCGCCCGCGTGGTGATGTTGATCGCCCCCACCGGCGTGTTGCGGCCGTAGAGCGTGCCTTGCGGCCCGCGCAGGATTTCCAGGGTGGAGATGTCCTGCAGGTTGGTCTGGATCGGCCCGGCGGCCACGATGTAGACGCCGTCGATGAAGATGCCGACGCTGCCCTCGATCCCTGGGTTGGTGCCCGAGGTGCCGATGCCGCGCACATAGATGGTCGAGTTGCGGTTGTTGTTCGATGTGGTGATGTTCACCGACGGCACCATCCGCACGAACTCCTGCGTGCTGCTGATCCCGGTTCGCTCCAGATAATCCCCGCTCACCGCCGAGACCGACATCGCTACATCCTGGATGTCCTCGGCCCGCTTGTTGGCGGTCACGATCAGGGTCTCGACCTCGGCGGTCTCGTTGCCCTGGGCCTGGGCCGGCGCCGCGGCCGCCAGGGCCAGCAGGGCGGTCCCGCTCAACAACGCGCTCACAAAGCCATGACGGCTCATTTCGCTCCCCCTAATTGCCTGCGCCCATTGTTCTCCGCGGGAATCCGCGGGCCGAGCGCGATTGGTCGACTATACGAGAATGCGAATTCCGGTTCAATAGGAAGATCGCGGGTTTAGGCATAGTTCGTGCCATCATTTTCACCGGCTGAGTTTCTATCTTCGGATGTCATCCGGCCTCGAGCGGATCGGGGACCATCCCGATAGCCGGCAACGAACCGGCTATTTCCCATCTAATCAATAGAGATTGAGAGGCGAGCTTCGCAGTTTTCCTCGAAGGGCCGGCTCATGCGGCCAGCAGTCTCTCCAGCCGCCCGCGAATCAGGGCTTCGGCCTCGCTCATGATTCGGTCGATCAACTCCTTGACCGTTGGGATGTCGTGGATCAGCCCGGCCACCATCCCGCAACTCCAGGCCCCGGCGTCCATCTGGCCCTCGTGCAGCACAAGCTTGCTCTGGCCGCCGGCGACGTACTGACGGATATCGCCGATGGTCGTCTGAGCGCCCCGTTCCGCCTCGATCCGCAGCACCTGCTCGACGGCGGCGTTCATCAGCACCCGCTCGGTGTTGCGCAGAGGGCGCATGACCAGGCGGGTCTGCAACTCGCTGGCCGCGACCAGGGCGCGCTTGACGTTCTCATGCACCGGCGCCTCGCGCGTGGCGATGAAGCGGGTGCCCATGTTCATGCCCTCCGCGCCCAGCGCGAGCGAGGCCACCAGGCTGCGCGCGTCGGCCATTCCGCCTGAAGCCACGAACGGGATCTTCAGCTCCTCGGCGGCCCGGGGAAGCAGGATCATGTTGGGGATGTCGTCCTCGCCCGGGTGGCCGCCGCATTCGAAGCCGTCGACGCTGACCGCGTCGCAGCCGATCGCCTCGGCCTTCAGCGAGTGGCGGACCGAGGTGCATTTGTGGATCACCTTGATCCCGGCCGCCTTCATCCGCGGCATGTGCTCCTGCGGATTGCGCCCGGCCGTCTCCACGGCCTTCACGCCGCCGGCGATGATGGCGTCGATGTATTCGGGATAGGGCGGCGCCTGGAAGCTCGGCAGGAAGGTCAGGTTCACGCCGAACGGCTTGTCCGTCATCTCCCGGCAGCGGGCGATCTCCTTGGCCAGGTCCTCCGGCGTCGGCTGGGTGAGCCCGGTGATGATGCCCAGCCCCCCGGCGTTCGACACGGCCGAGGCCAGCTCGGCATAGCCGACAAAATGCATGCCGCCCTGGATGATCGGATGCTGGATGCCGAACAGTTCGGTGATCCGGGTCTTCATGTGCGCGTCCCTCCCGCCAGGCTCGGCAACCTGCCTCAAGCGGGCCGATACTGCAATCTAACTAGAATCGGAATTTTCGTTCGCATTGATTGTCCGGCCCAGCTCTGTCAGATTGGGTCCCGCTGGGGAGCGCGACGGTTTGCGCTCGGCATCGAAGGGGGTTTCGGCGTGCAGGATCAGGTGCTTCTCAGTGGCGTTCCGGGGTCGCCCTACACACGCAAGATGCTGGCGGTGCTGCGCTACCGACGCATTCCCTACCGGCTGATCCTGACCAGCCACGACGCTGGCGCCCTGCCCCGCCCGAAGGTTCGCCTTCTGCCGACGTTTTACTTCCCGGACGACGCCGGCGACCTGCAGGCGGTCACCGACTCCACCCCGATCATCCGCCGGCTGGAGCGCGAACATGCCGGGCGCTCGGTGCGGCCGTCCGACCCGGCCCTGGCGCTGATCGACGCCCTCATCGAGGACTTCGGCGACGAGTGGCTGACCAAGGCGATGTTCCACTACCGCTGGGCCTATGAGGCCGACGCGCAGAACGCCGCGAACATCCTGCCCAACTGGTCCGGCGGCCCGCAGTCCGACGCCAGCCTGGCCGAGCGCGGCGCGGAAGTGGCCCGCCGGCAGATCGAGCGCCTGCGCTACGTGGGCTCGAACCCGACCACCGGCCCGATCATCGAGGCCAGCTACATCCGCTTCATCGAGCTCTTCGAGGCGCACCTGAAGACGCATCGGTTCCTGCTCGGCGCCCGGCCGGCCGCGGCCGACTTCGCCGCTTTCGGCCAGCTGACCCAGCTCACCCAGGTCGACCCGACGCCGGAAGCTGTGACGCGCATCCACGGGCCGCGCGTGATCGCCTGGGTCGGAATGACCGAGGACCTCTGCGGCCACGAGCCTGGCGAGTCCGACTGGTTCGACGCCGGAAACCTGCCGGCGACGCTGAAGGCGAT
>JADZBR010000162.1 GCA_020852035.1 Caulobacteraceae bacterium | reverse complement strand
TCCTGACCAACACCATGCTGCCCGAACTCTCCATCAAGCTGCTGGAGCACCAGATGGCTGGCGAGGCGATCACCGGCATCGACGTGGGCGTCGGCGAGGGCGGCTTCACCTATGCGTTCCACGGCGCCGACGGCGCGGCCCCGGCGGCCGACGCGGCGGTGCTGGAAGCCGCCTCCTGAGGCGGACGGATTTGTCAACAAGCTCAATAGGCTATAGCCTTAACGAGAGGGGTTTGGAGGGAGTATCATGAAGCGGGTCCTGGCCCTGACGGCGGGGTTGGCGGCGCTTGGCGCGGCCACGGCCGTGGCGCAGCCCTCGCCCAATGCCTTCGTGTTCTGGAACCTGGTGCCGGACGGCGCCGGGGCCAGCCTGGTCAGCGATCGCGACTATCACGCGCCCGAGGGGCTTCGGGTGGTGTTCAGCTGCCAGCCCGGCGGCAAGCGGATCACCGTCCGCGAGTACCTGAACCAGGCCGAGCGCAAGACCCCCAGCCTGCCGCTGACCCGCCGCGACGGCCGCCTGCGGACGGTGGAGGGCTGCGACGGCGCCTGCGCCCGCCACAGCGACACCGTGCTCAAGGACGTGGTGAGCTCGCCGGCCGAGCTGCAGTCCCTCCGGCCCCGGCGCTACGCCGAGGCGCAGCTGCGCTGGAATGACTCCACCAAGCAGCTGATCGATCGCTACGTCCTCGACCGGACCCAGTTCGGCGACGCCCGGCCCGCCGCGGTCGAGACCGGCCTGGCCCGTCAGCGCAACCTGGTCTCCCAGTTCAAGTCGATCTGCAAGCTGCGCTGAGCCGCGCGCAGGCCGCCCGTCGGCGTCAGCTCTGCGCCATCGCGGTGATCGTCTTCCACTCGGCCGCGGTGACCGGGGAGACCGACAGGCGTCCCTGACGGACGATCGCGAGGTCGGCGAGCGCCGGTTCGGCCTTGATGTCGGCCAGGCTCACCGGCGCCTTCACCGGCTTGCCCGCGGCGAGCTCGACCGCCACCCAGCGGCCGCTGGCGTCGTTCGGATCGGGGAAGGCGGTCCTGGTCACCCTGGCCCGGCCGACCACGCCCGGCTTGGCGCCGGAGTGGTAGAAGAACACCTCGTCGCCGACGGCCATGGTGCGCAGGTGCTTGGCCGCGGCGGGATTGCGCACCCCGTCCCAGACGGTCGAGCCGTCGCGCACGAGGTCGTCGAACGAATAGGTGTCCGGTTCGGACTTCACCAGCCAGTATTGCGCCACGGCCTTGCCTCCCGCGTTGCGGCAGGCGCCAGCCTCGGTCCTGCCGCCAGAGGTTTCAAGGCCGCTGCGCTCAGAACTCCAGCACGATCTTGCCGAAGTGCTCGCCGCCGGCCATCGCGGCGAAAGCGGCCTTGGCCTCTGTCCAGGGGAACACCTTGTCGACCACCGGCGCGATCCGGTGCAGGGCGATGAACTTGCACATCGCCTCGTACATCTCCCGCGAGCCCACCGAGACGCCCTTGATCGTCGCCGAGGTCCCGATCAGCTGGCCGACCAGCGCCGGCGGCCCGGCCGCGCCCGAGAGCACGCCGATGGCCGCGATATGCCCCTCGGCGGCGACGCAGCGCAGGCTCTGCTCCAGGGTGCCGGCGCCGCCGACCTCCATGATGAACTCCGCACCCTGACCGCCGGTCAGTTCCATCACCCTGCGCGCCCACTCGGGATTTGCGCGGTAGTTTATGGTCTCGTCCGCGCCCAGCGCCCTGGCCCGCTCCAGCTTCTCGTCCGAGGAGGAGGTGATGATCGTCCGCATCCCGGCCGCGTGCGCTAGCTGTAGCCCGAAGATCGAGACCCCGCCCGTGCCCTGCAGCACGACGGTGTCGCCCGGATTGAGGTCGGCGTCGTGGAACAGCGCCCGCCAGGCGGTCAGGGCCGCGCACGGCAGGGTGGCGACCTGCTGGTCGGTCAGGTGCTCGGGGACCTTCGAGACGCCCTCGGCGCTGAACAGGCCGATCTCGCGCCCCGCGCCGGGCAGCGGCGGGCCGAGCGCCGAGGCGCGCGCGGCGTAGCTGCCCTTGCCGGCCAGCCAGGCCTGGAAGAACAGGGTCGAGACACGATCGCCCGGCGCGACGCGGGTCACCCCCTCCCCCACCTGCTCGACGATCCCGCAGCCGTCGGAGAACGGCACATAGGCTTCCTGCGCCTGGCGGCCGTAGGCGCCGGCCACGCCCACCAGGTCGCGGTAGTTCAGCGAGGCCGCGCGCATCCGCACCGTCACCTGGCCCGCCCCCGGCGTCGGCTCCGGCTGGTCGACGTATTGCAGATTGTCGATGCCCCACGGCGGGCCGGCGAGCAGCACCTTCATCGCGTTCTCCCTTGGTCGTCAGGCCATTGTGGCCGCGCGAAGCAGCCGGGAAAACCGTGTCGCCACGTCACCCTTCCGCGAGGTCAGCCGCGCACGCGCGCCGAACGGGTGAGGACCGCCGCACCCGCCAGCCCCGCCCCCGCCATCGCCGCCATCGCCAGGTAGCCCAGCGCACCGACCCCGTCGAAGAGCCAGCCCGAAGCGATCGTCGCCACGCCCGCGATCATGCCGCCGGAGAGCGCCGAATTGATCATCTGGGCCGACGAAGCGTTGGCGGGCGTCGAGAGGCGCTCCACCAATTGCAGGGAAGCCACGAACGTCGCCGCGAAGGTCAGGGTGTGCAGCGCCTGTAGCGGGAAGAGCAGCCACAGCGGCGGCGAGAAGGCCAGCGCCGTCCAGCGGACTACCGCCGCCGCGCCGCCGAGCAGCAGAAGCCGCAGCGGCCCCATGCGCCTGCGCCAGGGCTCCAGGAACCAGAGGAAGGCCACCTCGACCGCCACCGCCAGGCCCCAGAGCAGGCCGGTGAGATTCTCCGCCAGCCCCTGCTGCTTCCAGGCCAGGGCCGAAAAGCCGTAGTAGAAGGCGTGCGCCGACTGGATGAGGCCCACCGAAACGGTCGCCAGCACGAAGTCGCGGTCGCCGAACAGCGCGCCCAGTCCTGCCAGCCGTTCGCGCCAGGCGGCGGCCTCGCCCTCGGCCCGGACCGGGTCGGGCGGCAGCAGGAAGGCGGCGGCGGCGGCCAGCAACGCCGCCGCGGCGATCCAGCCGACGACCAGTTCCGGCGTCGTGCGCGCGATCAGCCAGCCGCCGGCGATGTTGGCGGCGATGAAAGCCACCGAGCCCAGGCCGCGGGGCCAACCGTAGTTGAAGCCCTCCAGCCGCACCCGCGCCATCGCGATCACGTCGGTCAGCGGGGTCAGGGCCGAGAACACCGAGACGGCCGCGAACCAGATCGCCAGCCAGCCCCAGAACCCCGCCGGAGCGCCCATCAGGACGTAGAGCGCCGCCGAGCCCAGGCTGAGCCAGACGAGCGGCGTGCGGCGCAGGCGAAACCCGTCGGCCCAGACGGCGATCAAAGGCCCGGTGACGGCGCGGGCGATCATCGGCGCGGCGAGGATCAGGCCGATCTGCGCGCCGCTGAGGCCCCGGTGCGCCATCCAGACGCCGATGTATGGCAAGCCGACGCCGGTGCCGATGTAGAGCGCCGAATAGAACAGGCCGAGGCGGAGCGGGGTCCCCATGACCTGCGATACGCCGAGTCCCGCCAGGCTGAATCGACAATCACGGCGTCCGGAGCCAGGTCGCATCGACATCCGAAAAGCCAGCGAATCCAATCGCCGCTCCGCCCCCTTTGCGGGGAGGGGTGGTGGAAATCCAGACCCGCCGCTGAGTGTCGACAGGTACTGGCTGCGGTGAAGGTCGATTCAGCCTAGGGTCGGCCGCCATGAAGGCGACGACGGACAACGGGCGGATCTGGCTGGCGCTGGCGGCGCTCAGCGGCCTCGCCGCGGTGGGCTTCGGAGCGTTCGGCGCGCACGGCGTCGCCGACCCGACGGCCAGGGACTGGCTGGCCACGGGCGCGCACTACCAGTTGGTCCACGCGCTCGCCGCGATCACCGCCGTGATGCTTCAGGGCCAGGGCCGGCGCACCCGGGGTGCGGCGCCGGCGTTCGTGATCGGGGCGGCGGTGTTCGCCGGGACGCTCTATGCAATGGCGCTGGGCGGACCGCGCATCCTGGGCGCGGTGACGCCGGTCGGCGGCCTTGCGATGATGCTCGGCTGGCTCCTGCTGGCGGTCGGCGCGTTGCGCCGCTAAGCCTTACTCAGCGCCAGCAGCCGCAGGGCCAGCTGCGAGCCGACCAGGCAGACGAGGATGGTCAGGGCCATCGGCCGGGCGGTGCCGTCGTGGAAGGTCCCCGAGACCCAGGCCGCCAGGGCGCCGGCCGCGAACGAGCCGCTGCCGGTGAGCGCCGAAACCGAACCGGCCCGCTTGGGATCGACGCTGAGCGCGCCGGCCTGGGTGTTGCCCTGCATGAAGCCGTAGCTGGTCAGCACCAGGAAGATCAGCGGCAGGATCACGAACGGCCCCAGCCCGGCGAACGCGGCGATGGCCAGCAGAACGCCGAACCCCACCGCGAACAGGCTGGCTGTCGAGAGCACCTGGTCGGGCGTGCGGCGCTCCAGGAGGTAGCGGTTCACCTGGCTGGCCAGGATCACCCCGAAGGCGTTGAAGCCGAACACCCAGCCGAACTGGCTGGGCGGCACCTTGTAGAGACCGATGATCAGCTCCGGCGACGACGAGATGTAGGTGAAGAGCACCGCCCCGTTCAGTGCGCCGGCGATGGCGTAGCCCATCAGCTTGGGTTGCTGCAGCAGGGCGATGAAGGCGCCGATGGGCGTCTCGGAGCGCGCCTGGGCGGCCGTCTCCTCCGAGCGGCTTTCGCGCAGGAAGAGGTAGGCGGCGACGCCGGTGCAGAGTCCGAAGGCGGCGAGGAACCAGAAGATCGCCCGCCAGCCCGCCAGCGCCAGGATGTAGCCGCCGGTGAGCGGCGCCAGGATCGGCGCCAGGCCCATAATCAGCGTCATCAGCGAGAGCGTGCGGGCGGTCTCGGTATGGTCGAAGCGGTCGCGGATCACCGCCCGGGCGACCACCCCGCCGGCGCAGCCGCCGAGCGCCTGCACGAACCGCGCGCCGATCAGGAACTCCGGCGAGGTGGTCAGCGCGCAGGCGATGCTGGCCAGCACGAAGACCCCCACTCCGAAAAAGATCGGCATCCGCCGGCCGAACCGGTCGGAGGCCGGGCCGTAGATCAACTGCCCGATGGCCATGCCGGCCAGAAAGGCCGCCAGGGTCGCCTGCGTCTGGCTGGCGCTGGCCTTCAGGTCCGCGCCGATGGCCGGCAGGCTGGGCAGGTACATGTCGATGCCCATCGGCGCAAAGCCGGTGAGCGCGCCGAGCAGGATGACCAGGCCCCAGGGCGTGCGACTCTTCGATGCGTCGGGGGCGCTCATCGGCAGGGTTTGAAGCACAGCCGTGCGCGGGGCGAAAGCCGGCGGCGAGGCTTCCGCAGGGTCGCGCTTGCACCGCGCGCGCCTTCGGCCAAGGTGGCCGCCGACAATCGCCGGAGGAGCCGCCATGTCCGCCATGCAAGACCTGATGCCGCCGCAGCAGCGAGCCAGGGTGAACGGGGTCGAGCTGGCCTACTACGAAGTCGGGCCGCGCGAAGGCGTGCCGGTGGTGTTCTGCCACGGCTTTCCCGAGCTGGCCTTCTCCTGGCGACACCAGCTCAAGGCGTTCGAGGCGGCCGGCCGCTGGGCGATCGCGGTGGACCAGCGCGGCTACGGCGGCTCCTCGCGGCCGGAGGCGGTGGCCGACTACGACCTCGACCACCTGACCGGCGACCTCGCCGCCCTGCTCGACCACCTGGGGATCGAGAAGGCGATCTTCTGCGGTCACGACTGGGGCGGGATCGTCGTCTGGCAGATGCCGCTCTGGCGGCCGGAGAAGACGGCCGGGGTGATCGGGGTCAACACGCCGTTCGTGCCGCGCGCGCCGGCCGACCCCATCGCCATCATGCGCGCCCGCTTCGGCGAGCAGATGTACATCGTCCACTTCCAGAAACCCGGCGAGGCCGACGCGGTGCTGGCCGCTGACACCCGCAAGGCGATGGACTTCTTCATGCGCCGCCCGGCGCCGGGAACCCAGGTCGCCTCAGGCATCGGCGGCGGCGCGGATGAGCAGAACACCTTCGCGCTGATCGAACTCCTGAAGCTCTACGACCCGGTCTTCGACGAGCGTGAGTTCTTCCTGACCGACGGGGAGTTCGAGGCGTTCGTGGAGACCTTCGAGCGCACGGGGTTCACCGGCGGCATCAACTGGTACCGCAACTTCACCCGCAACTGGGAGATCTCGGCGGACAAGCCGACACGGATCGAGGGCGTTCCCTGCCTGATGGTGATGGCCGAGCAGGACGCGGTCCTGCCCCCCGCCGCCGCGGACGGCATGGAAGCCTACGTCGCCGACCTGGAGAAGGTGCTGGTCAAGGACAGCGGCCACTGGACCCAGCAGGAACAGCCTGAGGCGGTAAACCGCATACTTATCGACTGGCTAGATCGCCGGTTCCCGAAGTAGAAGCGACCGATGGATCACAGCAATCTTTCCTCGGCCTCCAGCTCGGTGGCCGGTCGGCGCGGGCTTTTCGCCGAGGTCGAGCCCTTCGCCTTCGGCTGGTTGAAGACCACGGGCGGGCACGAGGTCTACTACGAGCAGTGCGGCAATCCGAACGGCAAGGCCGCCATCGTGCTGCACGGCGGCCCGGGCGGGGCGACCAACCCGACGATGCGGCGGTTCTTCAACCCCGACAAATGGCGCACGGTGCTGTTCGACCAGCGCGGCTGCGGCAAGTCGCGCCCGCACGCCAGCCTGGAGAACAACACCACCTGGGACCTGGTGGACGACATCGAGCGCATCCGCGAGCACCTGGGGATCGAGAAGTGGTGCGTGTTCGGCGGTTCGTGGGGCTCCACGCTCGCGCTAGCCTACGCCATCAAGCATCCCGAGCGGGTGGAGAGCCTGGTGCTGCGCGGCATCTTCCTGCTCACCGAGAAGGAACTGCGCTGGTTCTACCAGGAAGGCGCCTCGGCCATGTTCCCCGACGCCTGGGCCCGCTACCTCGCCCCGATCCCAGAGGCCGAGCGCGGCGACCTGATGGCCGCCTACCACAAGCGCCTGACCGGGACCGACCGCAAGGCGCAGGAAGCCTGCGCCGCCGCCTGGAGCCAGTGGGAGGGCGACACCATCTCCCTGCGCGGGCCGGACGCGCGGCCCTCGAAGTTCAACGAGATCGACTTCACCATCGCCTTCGCGCGGATCGAGTGCCATTACTTCGTCAACGGCGGCTTCCTGCCCCACGACGGCTGGCTGCTCGAACAGGCCCCGAAGCTGCGCCACATCCCCACCTGGATCGTGCAGGGCCGCTTCGACGTGGTCACGCCCCTGGAGACCGCCTGGGCGCTGAAAGAGGCCATGCCGGACGCCCACTTCGAGATCGTCTGGGATGCTGGGCATGCGTCGACCGAGCCCGGCGTCATCGACGGACTGGTGCGGGCGACGGAAAAGGCGCTGAAGGTCTAGGAACTCAAGCTCCTCCCCCTTGCGGGGAGGGGTTGGGGTGGGGGTGTAGGCCTGTGACTCTCATGGAAGGGCGCAGGTTAGGCTTCGCCTGATGATCCTGCGCTAACACCCCCACCCCTAACCCCTCCCCGCAAGGGGGAGGGGAACCGAGACTACGGGTCGACCCGCGCGGCGGCGTAGCCGCTCAGCACCTCGACGCCGTTCTGGTTGACGGTCTTGACGTCGAACTCGGCGACGCCGTTCTCCACCGACTTCACCGTCGCGGTGGCGTCGAGCGTGTCGCCCGGGAACACCTGGCTGGTGAAGCGCACACCGTACTTGGTCAGCCGCGCGTCGCCGACGTAGTCGGTCAGCATCTTGCCGGTCATGCCCATCGTCAGCATCCCGTGCGCGAAGACGCTCGGATAGCCGGCCACCTTGGTGGTGAAGATCTCGTCGGTGTGCAGCGGGTTGTAGTCGCCGGAGGCGCCGGCGTACTGCACGATCTGGGTGCGGGTCAGGTCGTCGACCAGGCGGGCGGTGTGGACATCGCCGACCTTCAGCTGGCTCGCTTTCAAGGGCATCGATCAGGCCTCCGTCTTCTGTTCGACCGGGCGCTCGGTGCGCACGCCCACGCCGCGGGCGGTGACCACCAGTTCGCCCTTCTGGTTGCGGTATTCGGTGACGCTCTCGGAGAACACCAGCTTGCCGGAGCGGCGGCCTTCCTTCTCCCAGGTCTTGCCGGGGGTGGTCGTCGCGGTCAGCACGTCGCCGGCCCGCAGCGGCTGGTGGTATTCGTAGTGCTGCTCGGCGTGCAGGCCACCGCCACCGCCTCCCCCACCGCCGCCGCCGCCGGAGCGCACCGCGCCGGTCGGGTTCTTGCCGGAGCCGAACCAGGGCTGGCCGATCTTGGGCCTGAGGCCGTAGTTGGGATCGAATTGCGCGGACGCCTGCACGAAGGTCGGCGGGGCGATGATGCCGCCGGCCTCGGTGGCCTTGGCGGCTTCGGCGTCGGTGTAGACCACGTTCTCGTCGCCGACCGAGCGGGCGAACATCAGGATATGACTGGCTTCTACGGGAAATGTCTTGGCGGCCATGGGTTTCCTCTGCCTTGGCGGCGCTTAATTGAGCGCTCTCGAAGGCCGCCAAAGAGCGGGAGCGAGGGGCCGGCGTCAACCGTGACGTGGCGGGAAACGGCCTAGAACAGCGCGCCCTTGCCGCTGGTCACCTCGTTGTAGCGGTGCACGCGGGTGGACTGCACAAGGCCGAAGCCGCTCATCACCGTCAGCATCACCGTGCCGCCATAGCTGAGCAGCGGCATCGGCACGCCGACGACGGGGGCGAGGCCCATGACCATCGCGCCGTTGATCAGGACGTAGAGCGTGAACGTCGCCGTCACCCCCGCCGCCGCCAGCCGCGCGAAATGGCTGTAGGCCAGGGCGGCGATCCTGAGGGCCATGAAGATCACCGCCGCGTAGAGCAGCAGGATGGTCACGCAGCCGGCGAAGCCGAACTCCTCGGCCAGGGTCGCGAAGATGAAGTCGGTGTGCTTCTCGGGCAGGAAGTTGAGCTGGCTCTGCGAGCCCAGGCCGTAACCCTTGCCGAGCAGCCCTCCGGACCCAAGCGCGATCATCGACTGCATGATGTGGTAGCCCGACCCCGAGGGGTCGCTCTCGGGATTGAGGAAGGTCGTGACCCGCTGGCGCTGGTAGTCGTGCAGCACGAACATCACGAACGGCGGGATGGCCGCCATCGCCCCGCCGCAGAGCGCGAAGACGACCTTCCAGGATAGGCCCGCCAGCACCATGATCGCCGCCCCGGTCAGGGCGATCAGCATGGCGGTGCCGAGGTCCGGCTGGTGCGCCACCAGCAGCGTCGGCAGACCGATCAGGGTGGCGGGGATCAGCAGTTTCCAAGACCAGCGCGCCGTCTGCGCCGAGGCCCCGTGGTAGAACCGCGCCAGCGCCAGCACGATGCCGATCTTCATGATCTCCGAGGGCTGGAAGCGGATGAACCCGAGGTCGAGCCAGCGCTGCGCGCCCATCGAGACGTCGCCGACGATCTCCACCGCTACCAGCAGCAGGAGCGCGACCGCGTAGACCGGATAGGCGACCGCGAACCAGACGCGCGGGCTGAACATCGCCAGCACGATCATCATCGCAAAACAGAGCCCGAAGCGCGTCAGGTGGTTGATCGCCCAGGGCTCAAAGGAGGAGCCGGCGATCGAGAACATCATCAGCCCGCCGGCTCCCGCGATTAGGCAGAGCACCAGGCAGAAGGTCCAGTCGACCTGAGAGAGCTTGACGATCAGCCGGTCGCGTTCGCCGGGGCGGGTGATGGCGCTGGCGGTCATGCCGGCCTCCGCGGGGTCTGCGCGGCGGCGACCTGCGGTTCGGGCGGGGCCGCGCCTTCCAGGCCATCCTCCGGGGTCAGCTCCGGCATCGGCGTGCGGGTGGCCCGTTCGCGGACCTCCGGGTCCTTCAGGAGGGCTACACGCATCACCTCGCGGGCCCGCGGCGCGCCGGCCGTGGCGCCGCCCATGCCGCCGTGCTGGACGATGACCGAGAGAGCGTAGCGCGGCGCGTCATAGGGGGCGAAGGCGACGAAGAGGTTGTGGTCCTTCATCTTCCACGGCAGGCCCGTGCTCTTGCGCGGCCCCGAGCCGTAGGAGCGGGCCTGCGCCGTGCCGGTCTTGCCGGCCATCTTCACCTCGCCGAGGCCCAGCTGGCTCTGGCGGTAGGCGGTGCCGCTGGTGTCGTTGGCCACCGCCGCCATGCCGCCGCGGACGATGTCGATGTGCTCCTTCGGGAACGGCAGGTCCGGCGCGGCGTCGCCCCTTGGCAGCTCCTTGCCGCCGATCGAGCGGATCAGCCGGGGATTGAGCGCCTTGCGCCCGTTGGCCAGCCGCGAGGTCATCACCGCCAGCTGCAGGCCGTTCACCGCCAGGGCCCCTTGGCCGATGGCGTAGCTGGGGGTCTCGCCGGGCCACCAGCGGGTGTTCTCGGTGCCCTTGAAGTATTCCTTCTTCCAGGCCGTCGAGGGCACGATGCCCTTCTTCTGGCCGGGGATGCCGATGTCGAATATCTGGCCGAAGCCGAATTCCTTGGCGACCTTGGCGATCGGGTCCGGCCCGATCCGCACCGACATGGTGTAGAAATAGACGTCGCACGAGTTCTTGATCGCATCGTGCATGTTCTGCGAGCCGTGCCGCCCCCAGCAGCGGAAGGTCCGCCCGCCGAAGAACCAGCCGCCGGGGCAGTTCACCCGCTCCTCCGGGTCGATGCCGGCCTCCAGGCAGGCCAGCGCCGTCATGGTCTTGAAGGTCGAGCCGGGCGGATAGGTGCCGGTCATCGCCTTGTCGAGCAGCGGCCGGCGCTCGTAGTTGGCCAGCGCCCGGTATTCCGGCCCGGTCAGCCCGCGCACGAAGCGGTTGGCGTCGAAGCTCGGCGCCGAGACCATGCAGAGGATATCGCCGTTGCGGCAGTCCATCACCACGATGGCCCCGCTCTCCTCGCCCATCATCTCCAGGGCGCGGTTCTGGATGTCGGCGTCGAGAGTCAGCTGCACCTCCGCGCCCGGGGTGGGCGGGATGTCGCCCTGGGTGTCGCGCCGCACCTCACGACCGTTGGCGTCGACCTCCACCTTGGCCGCGCCGGGTTTGCCGCGCAGCTGCAGGTCCAGCGCCTTCTCGATGCCCTGGCGACCCATGCGAAAGCCGGGGTGAAGCAGGATCGGGTCGCTGTTCGGCCCGGTCTCGGTCAGGTCCTCGCGGTTGACCTTGGCCACATAGCCGATGACGTGGGCGAAGGCGCCGCCGAACGGATAGACCCGCACCTCGCCCATGTCGGCGGTCACGCCCGGCAACTCCGGCTGGCGCACATTGATGGCCGAGAACTGCTCCCAGGTCATGTCCTCCATAACCGACACGGGAACCCGGCGAGGGGTGTTGTTGATCTCGGTCAGCAGCCGCTTCTGGCGCTGTTCGTCCAACGGCACATAGTCCGCCAGGGTCTGCAGCATCGCCGGGGCGTCGAGGTCCTTGTCACGCGCGTAGAGCAGCCGGAAGTTGGGCCGGTTGCCGGCCAGCAGCACGCCGTTGCGGTCGAGGATCAGCCCGCGCGGCGGCGGCGCCAGGCGAAAGTCGAACTGGTTTTCGACCGACAGCTTCTGGAACCGCTGGGTCTGGACGAGCTGCAGATATGAAAGCCGCCCGCCGAGCGCCGTCAGCCCCAGCGCCGCCAGCCCGCCCAGCAGGATCTCGCGCCGGTGGAACAGCCCCTGGCGTTCGTTGACATCGGAAAAGAAGATCGACGGCTCGCTCACCCTCCTACGCTCCTTGCGGAGCTTCGGAGGGCGCGGTCCGCCCTTCGAAGCCTCGGCGAAGAAGGGGGCGAAGAAGGATCATCGGAACCTGACGTCGGCGTCCTCGAAGCGTTCGATAAGATAGTCGGCGAAGGGGTAGGCCAGCAACGTGGCCAGGTACTGCCAGACCATTCCGACCACTTGTGGGCGTCCGCCCGCGTCCATCAGGCCGATCAGCCAGGCCGCGCCCAGCGCCAGGGCGCAGGCGAAGGCGTACCAGGCCCACATGATCGGCCGGCTCTGGCCCACCAGCCCCGGTCGCGCGGCGAAGATCGCCCCGTAGGCGATCAGCAGCGCCACCGGCCATTGGCCGATCGCCCCGCCCCACAACTGATCCAGCGCCAGACCCATCGCCAGCACCGCGAACGGCGCCAGGATCGAAGGCCGGATCACCGCCCAGGCGAACAGCGGCGCCAGCGCCCAGACCGGCTCGGGCAGCTGCAGGCCGAACACCTTCAGCGGCACGGTCAGAAGCCAGGTCGCCAGGATGGCCATCAGCATCGGCCCGGCGATCCAGCGGAGCGGATGCAGCGGCCTCATTGCGGCGGCTCGGCGGGCTGCGCCGGGGCCTTGGCGGCCGGGGCGGCGGCCGGCTTGGGCGGCGGCGTCGCAGCTTTGGCGGGCGCCGTCGCAGCTTTGGCGGGCGGCGTCGAAGGCGTCTTCGCGGCGGGAGCCTTTACCGCAGGCGTCTTGACCGGCGGCGGCTGACCGGCGGCGGTGCGCGAGGGAATCCCGGGGCCGGTGGACGGCGGGGCGGGCGGTTCGGTCGGCGGCGGCGGCCGGTCGCTGGCGGCCATCTCGGCCTCGTTCACCAGCTGCGAGAAATCGACGAACTGCAGGATGCGCACGAAGTCGATGGCGTCGCGGTCGCTGTCCAGCGCCACGCGCCAGGTCCCGTCGACCCCGCGCACCGCCGTGCCCACCGGCAGGCCGCGGGGAAACACCGCCCCGTCGCCCGACGACAGCACCCGGTCGCCCACCTTCACCGGGTCGCGCCCGCGCAGATAGGCCAGCTGCGGATGGCCCGAGCCGTCGCCGGTGAGGATCGCGCGGGCGTTGGTGCGGTCGATCATCACCGGGATGCGCGAGGCGGTGTCGGTGAGCAACAGGATGCGGCTGGCGTCCCTGGTCACGCCCATCACGCGGCCGACCAGCCCCTCCTCGCTCATCACCGGGTTGCCGACCTTGACCCCCGCCTCGCTGCCGGCGTTGGCCAGCCGCGTATTGGCGAAGGGGCCGCGGCTGTCGGCCACGACGCGCGCCGAGACCATCGGGATCGGGGGATCGGTGCGCAGCTTCAGGAGGTCGCGGTAGCGCTCGTTCACGTCCTGCACGGCGACGGCGACATTGCGCCACTGGCGGGCCTCGGCCAACTCGCGCTTCAGACGGCGGTTCTCGGAGACGGCGAAGAAGTAGCCGCGCACGCCGTTCACCCCGGCTCCGATCCAGCGGATCGGCGCCGACAGCACCTCGCCCACCGGCGCCAGCACGCCGTCAGCCGCCTGCCGCGCCGGCCCATAGGCTTCGGCCTGGAAGGTTTCCCGGCGGTCGGTCATCAGCAGGGCGAGCGCCACCACGCCGGCCACGATCAGGGCCACCGCGGCGGTCCACGCCAGCGGCACCTTCACCTCGCCAAAACGACTGTCGCGGAAGGACACGCCCGGTGCGTCCTAAGGTTGGCGGCTGCGGCCCAGGGTCAGGCCGCGGGAAAGTGTCGAACGAGTCTTAGGCCAGCGTCGATTCCAGGACGCCCTTCATCCACTTGGGATGTTCGAGCACCTTGCCGCAGCCCAGCGCCACGCACGACAGCGGATCGTCCGCCACCGTCACCGGCAGGCCGGTGGCGTCGCTGATCTCCTGGTCCAGCCCGCGCAGAAGGGCGCCGCCGCCGGTGAGCATGATGCCCTTGTCGGCGATGTCGGCCGCCAGTTCCGGCGGGGTCGATTCCAGCGCCAGTTTCACCGCCTCGACGATCTGGCTGACCGGCTCGTTCAGGGCGTCGGCCGCCTGCTTCTCGGAGACCCGCACCTCGCGCGGCACGCCCTGCATCAGGTCGCGGCCCTTGACCTCGATGGCCAGGCCCTCGCCGTCGACCGGGGCGGTGGCCGTGCCGATCTCCTTCTTGATCCGCTCGGCCGTGGTCTCGCCGACCAGCAGGTTGTGGTTGCGGCGCATGTAGGACTGGATCGCCTCGTCCATCTTGTCGCCGCCCACCCGCACGCTGCGCGAATAGACGATGCCGGAGAGCGACAGCACCGCCACCTCGGTGGTGCCACCGCCGATGTCGACCACCATCGAGCCGGTCGGCTCGTGGATCGGCAGGCCGGCGCCGATCGCCGCGGCCATCGGCTCGTCGATCAGGCCGACGCGGCGGCCGCCGGCGTTGAGGCACGAATCATTGATCGCCCGCCGCTCCACCGCTGTCGCGCCGGACGGCACGCAGACGATGACCTTCGGGTTCACGAAGCCCCGGCGGTTATGCACCTTGCGGATGAAGTGCTTGATCATCTCCTCGGCGACTTCAAAGTCGGCGATGACCCCGTCGCGCATGGGGCGGATGGCCTCCATGTGCCCGGGCGTGCGGCCCAGCATCATCTTGGCCTCGATGCCGACGGCGTGGACGACCTTGCGCCCGCCGACGTTGCGCAGCGCGACCACACTGGGCTCGTTGAGCACGATCCCCTTGCCCTTCATGTAGATGAGCGTGTTGGCGGTGCCGAGGTCGATGGCGATGTCGTTGGAGATCACGCCGAAGAGGGATGAGAACATCTAGAGCCCGGGAATCGAGAAGGTAAGCGGGACGGAACGGCGGCGAGTTGTGGCTGCCCGTGTGGCGCCATTGCGGCGCCGCGACATCCCTCGTCGGAAGTCCGTCGCTGTGCCTTGATAGGAACCGCATTTCAAGACGTATGGGGTTCGCTCTATCGTCATTTCTCCGCGACAGGCGGTCGCTCTGCCCGGACGCCTTTTGGCAAGCCTCGCCGAAATTCCGGCAAGACCGGAACCGCGGTTCTGCCTTATGCTGGTCGGAACCACTTGCGTCCTTGAAGCCGATCCAGTCCGGCGAGGGCGTCGCGAAGGGAGAGCAGATGACCAGCGGGAATTCCGAGCGAGATGGCTTTCAGGGCGTGATCGGGCGCTCGGTGCAGGAATCGCAGCCCTGGTGGCCGCCGTCGCCCATACGCCCCGGCGCGCCCAATGTGGTGATCGTGGTGCTGGACGATTCCGGCTTCTCGCACTTCGGCTGCTACGGCTCGGCGATCGAGACGCCGAACATCGACCGGCTGGCCGCGAAGGGCCTGAAGTACACCGGCTTCCACACCACCGCCCTGTGCTCGCCGACCCGCGCCTGCCTGCTGACCGGGCGCAACCACCACGCCGTGGGCATGCGCGCGGTCTCCAACTTCGACACCGGCTTTCCGAACATGCGCGGCGCGATCCCCAAGTCCGCCGCCACCTTGCCGGAGATCCTTCGCGAGCAGGGCTACGCCACCTTCGCGGCCGGCAAATGGCACCTGGCGCCGATGGCCGAGTGCACCGCGGCCGGCCCCTTCGCCAACTGGCCGCTGCAGCGCGGCTTCGACCGCTTCTACGGCTTCCTGCAGGGTGAGACCGACCAGTTCCATCCCGAACTGACCTACGACAACCACCACATCGACCCGCCCTACACGCCGGAGGAGGGCTACCACGTCTCAGAAGACATCACCGATCACGCGGCCGGCTTCGTGCGCGACCTCGTCTCGCTGGTCCCCGAGCGCCCCTTCTTCCTCTACCTGGCCGTCGGCGCGACCCACTCGCCGCACCAGGCGCCGCAGGCCTGGCTGGACAAGTACAGGGGCCGCTTCGACGACGGCTGGGATATCGAGCGCGCGCGCTGGTTCGAGAAACAGAAGGCGCTGGGGGTGGTCCCGCCGGACACCCAGCTCTCGGCGCGCAATCCCGGCGTGAAGGCGTGGGATGAGCTCTCCACCAACGAAAAGAAGTTCGCGGCCCGCCTGCAGGAAGCCTTCGCGGCCATGCTGGACCATACCGACCACCAGATCGGGCGGCTGATCGCCGAGCTCGAACGCCTGGGCAAGTGGGACAACACCCTGTTCCTGGTGATGTCCGACAACGGCGCCAGCCAGGAGGGCGGCGCCACCGGCGTGATGGACGAGATGAAGTGGTTCAACGGCATTCCGGAAAACGTCGACCAGGCGGTGGCGCGGCTGGACGACATCGGCGGCCCGGCCAGCCACTCCAACATCCCCTGGGGCTGGGCGCAGGTCGGCAACACGCCCCTGCGCTGGTACAAGCAGAACACCCACGGCGGCGGCATCCGCGACCCCTTGGTGGTCCACTGGCCGGGCAAGCTGGCGTCTCCCGGCGAGACGCGGACCCAGTTCTGCCACGCCATCGACGTCGCCCCGACCATTCTCGACGCGATCGGCCTGGCCGCGCCGCAGACGGTGGGCGGCGTGCCGCAGACGCCGCTGCATGGGACCAGCTTCGCGGCGAGCTTCCAGTCGCCGGAGGCCCGGCCCGATCGCGGCGCGCAGTATTTCGAGATGGGCGGCCACCGCGGCCTCTATCTCGATGGCTGGAAAGCGGTGACCCGGCACACCTCCGGCACGCCCTTCGACGACGACGTCTGGGAACTCTACAACCTCGACGCCGACTTCTCGGAGACCAACGACCTGGCCAAGCAGGAGCCCGAGCGCCTGAAGGCGATGGTCGAGCGCTGGTGGCAGGAGGCTGAGACCCACGGGGTGCTGCCGCTGGACGACCGGCCCGGCGCTGCGCTCTTCCGCGCCTCCATGCGGCAGGGCCTGCCCAGCTCGCGCCGGCGGTTCGTCTATCGCCCGCCGATCACCCACGTGGTCGCCGACGCCTGCCCGCCGGTGGCCCGCGGCTGGCGCACGGTGATCACCCTGGACCACCCCGAGGGGAGCGGCGACGGGGCGCTGGTCGCCCGCGGCAACATCAACAGCGGCTATGTGATCTACGTCGGCGACGGGCGTCTGCAGTTCGACTTCAACGCCTTCCACGACCACACCCACCTGACCGCCGACCAACCACTGACGCCCGGGCCGCACGAGGTCGAACTGTCGGTGACGCGCGACGAGGCGGGCGGGGCCGACATCACGCTCAGCGTCGATGGCGCCCAGGTCGCCGCCGGCCGTCTGCCGCGGATGCTCTACATGCTCTCCAGCACCGGCATGGACCTGGGACGCAGCCCCGCGCCGGTGTGCCACGGCTACGCCGCGCCCTTCGCCTACCCCGGCGTGATCGACACCGTGGTGTTCGAGGTCGGCGGCGCGCCGATGGGCGGCGAGGTCCGCGCCCAGGCCCGGGCCGAAAGCGCGCGCCAGTAGCGCGCCGGCCGGCCCGGGACGGCATCAGGCCACGGCCGGCTTTCTCGTCCGGCCGGCGGCGGCGTCGGCGGTCCAGTCCACCGCGGCGACCGTCAGCACATGGGGACGGCCGTCCTCGGTGCTGAGGCCGATCGAATCGCCCGGCGCCAGCCCGATCAGCGCCGCCCCGACCGGGGACAGCACCGAGAGGCGGTGCTGGTCGATGTCGGCCTCGTCGGGCGGCACGATCTGCACGCGCCGCGTGCGGCCGGTCATCAGGTCGCTGAATTCGACGGTGGCGTAGAGGCGCACGAAGGCGCGCGGCCGTCCGCCGTCCTTGACCACCACGGCGCGCGCAAGCTCGTCGGCGAGCAGGGTTGCGCCGTGGCTGTCATGGGCGCGCGCCAGGTTGGAGAGGCGCTCGTAGTCGGTCTCGGTCACATGGACCGAAGGCTTGCGGTGCTGGGGGTTGGTCGAGGGCATGGGGGTTCCTTTCGTCGCCGCCTGGTCAGGCCGCCGCGGGCGGCGGCGGGGGCGGATGGCTGTCGGGTTCGGGCGCGGGCCGCGGACGGAAGGTGAGAACCTTCGTTTCCGCAGGCGTTTCGCGCACGCGAGGGTTTTCGCCGGGGCTCGGATGAGCCACGGGCGGCGTATCGTCGATATTGGGCAAGATTAGACCTCAAGCCGACGGGACTCCGTCGGCTGTAGGAAGTTGAGTTTCAGAAAAGCGGAAGGTGCTCCCTGGGCCCTAAGCTTTCGCTCGTGAAGGACCCAGGGCTAGAAGCCTGCGACCAGGCGGCCAGCGTGGTGGAATCGGCGCGCAAATGCAGCGAATTTACACATAGCCCCCGAGACATGGCGCCGCGGCGGACGAAAGTCAAACCGGCGAGGAGAGCGCCCGCTCCAGATCCGCGCCGATGGTCAGGTTCTCCAGGTCGCGGCCGATCGTCGCCGCCGCGACCAGGCGCCCGGCCCGCAGGTAGCGCACCGCGACGTCGCCCGCGGTGGTCGAGCCCGTCACCTCGACGGCGTCGAACCGCGCGCCATGCCCGACATAGCGGATCTCGGTCCCGTAGTGGTTGCTCCAGAAGAACGGCGTCGCGGCGAAGGGCGCGTCCTCGCCCAGCATGCTCCGGGCCGCGGCCTGCCCCTGGCGCTCGGCCGCCACCCAGTGCTCCACCCGAATGGGCTCGCCCGTCAGCGGATCGGGATAGCGCGCCACATCGCCGGCGGCGAAGACGGCGGCGCGGCTGGTCCGCAGGCGAGCATCGACGAGAATCCCGTTGTCCACCGCGATCCCCGCGGCTTCCGCCAGTTCGGCGCGCGGCCTCACCCCGACACCCAGCACCACCAGCCCGGCTTCCAGTTCGGTCCCGCCGGACAAGCGCAGGCGTCCGTCGGCATAGGACTCCGCGCCTTCGCCGAGATGGAAGGTCACGCCCTGCGCCTCGTGCAGGCCGCGCACGAACTCGCCGAGTTCGCGACCCAGCACCCGCTCCATCGGCACGGCCTCCGGCGCCGCCACCGCCACCTCCAGGCCCCGCGCGCGCAGCGAGGCGGCGACTTCCAGGCCGATGAAGCTGGCGCCGATCACAACCGCGCGCGGCCGGTCGGCCGCCGCGGCGATGATCGCCCTGGCGTCGGCGAGCGAGCGCAGGGTGTGGACGTTCGGCGCATCGAACCCCGGCCCCTTCAAACGCACCGGCTCGGCGCCGGTGGCCAGCAACAGGGCGTCGAATCCCAGCCGCTCGCCATCCGCCATCACCACCTCGTCGGCGTCGGCGATCCGCGCCACCCGCGCGCCCAGACGCAGGTCGATGGCGTTGTCGCGGTAGAAGTCGTCGCCTTTCAGGGGGATCCAATCCTCCGGCGCGGTCCCGGCCAGGTAGTCCTTGGACAGGTTGGGCCGGTCGCATGGCGGGGCCTGGTCGGCGCTCAGCATGATCAGCGAGCCGTCGTAGCCACGTCGCCGCAGCATCTCCGCGGCGGCGAATCCCGCCGCACCGCCGCCGACGATGACGATGCGCCGCAGGCGCTCGGACCGGCCGGCCGGCCGGGAGGGCGCCGGCGTATCGGCGCGCGCCCTGACAAGCACGCGGTCGCCCTGGACCTCCACGCGCCAGACCCCGAGCGGATCGAACGCCGGCGCCGCCAGCGCCTCGCCCGTGCGGCGGCTGAAGCAGGCGTGGTGCAGCGGGCAACGCACCGTCTCGCCGGCCACCAGCCCGTCGCCCAGGGCGCCGCCGTAGTGCGTGCAGGCGCCGCCGACCGCGAACCAGCCGCCGTCCAGCCGCGAGAGCAGCACCGGCTCGCCGTCGACATGGCCGGCCACCCAGCCGCCCTCCGCGATTTCGCCGGTCGGCAGGCCGGCGGCCAGGTTCGGCCCTGTCGGTTCGCCGGTGACAGCCATCTAGCGTCTCCCTTGCGTTTTCAGCCGCCTCCAACCGTGGCGCCTCGCGCCCGGCTTGGAAACCGCTATCCCTGAACCTATTTATATCGTAATACGATATTATCAAGCTGAGAGGGACGAGTCAGATGAGACGGATTGCGAATCCCCCAGGTCCAGAAACGGAGGACGTCGTGATTCCCCTCCTCGCCACGGGGCCCGCACGGCGGCTGGTCGGCGCCTCACGGGTGATCGGTTCGCCGGTGTTCAGTCCCCGGGGAGAACGATGCGGCCGGGTCGGCGACCTTTCGATCGACAAGGCTTCCGGCCATATCGACTATGCGCTGCTCTATGTGGAGAACGGCCTGGGCTTCCTGCGGCGGGTTTCCGCCGCGCCCTGGCGGCTCCTGCGCCATGACGCGGCGCTTGGCGGCTACGTGCTCCCGGCGGACAGGGCGGAACTGGAGAAGGAGCCGCGGCTCTCCGACGAGGACCTGCAGGCGCTCGGGGCCGGCGACCGCTCCTGGCAGGAGCGGCTCGCGCTCTACTACAACCCCTATCTGCTCGCGCCATACTGCTGACCGTTCGCCGCCGCCGGCGTCTTCCGGCGACTATTCGGCCTTGAGCTGCTCCAGTTGGCCAATCAGGCCCGAGAACGCCGGGGCGATGACCCGCAGTTCTCGCAGGTTGCTGGCCGACAGCGCGGCCAGCACGCCCTCGCCGGCCGGCGTCAGGGAAATCAACGCCCGGCGGCGGTCCTGCGGGTCGACCGCCTTGCGGGTGAACCCGGCCTTCTCCAGACGACCGAGAAGCTCGACGGTGCTGTGGTGCTTCAACAGCAACTCTCCGGCGAGGTCGCCGATCGACATCGGCTCCCTGAGCGTGTGAGCCTTGATCGCCAGCAGGGCCTGGTGCTGCTGCGAGGTCAGGCCGACCGAACGGGCCCCGCCCTCGGCGAAGGCCAGATAGCGCCGCACGGCGTAGCGAAAGGACGCCAGGGCTTCGTAGTCGGCCTGGTTCAGGGTCGGGCGTTCCGGCGTCCGGCCTTTCGAAGCGCTCATCGTCGCTGCCTTTCCTGAGTCCAGGACGGGCCGTTGGTAGAGCAGCCCGCGCCGGTGCGACACCCGTCAAATTCCACTGAGGAGGGCGTCGCCCGATATCGACGCGGGTCGAACAAGCGCTGGCCCCATCGAAGACGCCGCGCCTCGGATCGGGTGGGACACGAGGCGGTGATTTATATCGTAACGCGATTGATTACGCCGCCGCGAGGCATATCTTTTAGACGAGCCTGCCGGACTGATCCCAAACGCCAGTCGCGACAGCATTCATCTGGAGGCTGACGATGATTCGAGATTCCGACCTGCTGGAAGGCCAGGTTCCGGAGCCGCTCCCCGCCAACTCGCCGACGTTCACGAACCGGCACGATCGGTCGGTCGAGGCGCTCCACGACCTGGACGCCAAGATCAGGTCGGCGGCGCTGCGGTTGGGCGCCCATCCGGAAGATCACCACTGGAGCCCCCTGGTGGGCGTCGATGTCCGGCCGGACGGCTCGCGTTCGCCGCACTGACACCTCGCCAACGACGCATCGCATGCCCCCGTCACGAGCTCTCTTGAATTATATCGTATAACGACATATATCGAGCGCATAGGGAGGTGCTCCGGCAGACCCGGCGTCGAGGTGTTCTATCCCCCCGCCTCGGCGCCGCGGTCATCGCGGACCGCCGCCTTCGAGAGGGGAACCGGCGAAGGCGTATCGCCCCCGGCCTCGTCCAGCACATATCCAATCCGCTCCGCCTCGTAGGTCAGCGCCGACCAGCTGGCGCGGCGCAGCCGCTCGCCGAACCCCAGGATCCCGCCGCAAGCGATCAGCACGAAGGCCACCTGGCCAGTCGCATCGTCGATGATCACGTCCCGGACACGTCCGATCCGCCGCCCGCCGGGGCCGAAAACGGCGGCGCCCTTCACGCGACTGGCGGTCACACGCCGATGCGGGCGAGGCTCGCGCATCGACGGCGAAGCTTCGGCGGGGCGATACCAGCTTTGCCCGGGAGCCCGCACCCAGGTCCGCTTCGGCTTCATGAATCCCAGGCCCGAACGTCCGTCGGGCGCCGACCAGTCCATCTCCATCTTCATGTCCTCCAGGCCCGATATAATATCGTTCCACGATATTATAAGGCGAGCGAAACTCAACGGGCCGCCGGCGCGCCCGGCAACTCGCCGCGACTGGCCGCGATGCCGAGTTGGAGGCTCTGGCCGATCATCTCGGCCTTGGCCGCGAAGAGGTCGGCCGCCGCCGGCGGGCAGACCTGGCGCGCCGTCTCCCCGAACAGGTGCAGCCAGCGGGCGAAATGCGTCGGCCGGATATCGGCCACCCGGACGTGCGCCGCCATCGGCGCGCCCTTGAACCGGCCGGTCATCAGGGTGACCGAGGACCAGAAGTCGCAAAGCTTGGCCAGGTGCTCGTCCCAGTCCTCCACCTCGCGGTTGAAGATCGGGCCCAGGGCCGGGTCCTTGCGCACGCGGCCGTAGAAGGTGTGAACCAGTTCGCCGATCATCTCCTCAGTGACGCCGGCCGCCGTCCCCGGCGCGATCAGCCGCCGCCGTTCCGTGCGGGCCGCGGCCTCGTCCCGATCGTCCGCATGCTGTGTCATGGCGTTCTGACCTCGTCGGCTAGTGGGGTGGCGGGACGCCCGGCGACGCTCGCATCGAACGCCGCCGCCGTCTCCGATGAGATAGGTCGGCAAGGCCGGTGTTTCACCCAGGGCGGGCCTTGCGTCCCTGGTGCGCTCACGCCGCGTTCTTCCAATTCGGCTCCTGCGCCACATGCGGCGGGCAAGGGGCGACGCTCGCCAGCGGCAGGCCGGCGATCTCGTTGGCGAAGCCGTGGTTGACGTCGCGGTGGTGGGCCTCGTCGGCGCGGACCACCTCGACCACGTCGCGCAGCCGCGCATCGGCCGGCAGGCCCCAGTAGGTCCTGGCGATCTGCGGGGCCGGCACGTTCTCCGAGCGGCCTTCGTCGATCTCGACGAGGTAGTGGGTGTAGCTGATCACCGCCTCCTCCTCGAAGTAGCCGACCACGCGGTGGGCGGTCCTGGAGCTGACCAGGTAGAGGCCGAAGAAGAAGAGGTAGAAGACCCATTGGGCGGCCACGACCACGAAGCGCTCGAACAGCGTCGGCCGGCAGACCTCGATGAAGGTCATCAGGTGCATGCGCTCGTTCTCGGCCTCGTCCATCAGCGTCTTGATCCAGCCGCGGTCGTCTTCCATGCGACGCAGGCATTTCAGGTGGTTGAGGGTCGCCCCCACCATGCCGGGGACGGCCGCGACGGTTTCCAGCACCACGGCGCGGTGGCCATAGCGCTTGGCGAAGAAGGTGTCGGCGAAGAAGCGCAGCGCCTTGACGAAGCCGAAGGCGATGCGGTCCGACGCGCCGCGCGGCTGGTGGTGGACGGAAAGGTCGACAAGCGGGGCGGTCATGGGAGTCCAGATCCTGCGAAGGCGGGCGCGGGGTCGCGTCCGTCGATGCGGCGGGATAGGCCAGGCCGGCGGATGGCGACATTCGGGAGTTCTCCCTACGGGATTTCCCCTAGGCGCGGGCCACCCGCGGCCGGCTCTTGAAATCCGGCCGGAACCGAAGCCTGCTGTCAGGCTTGAGGAGTGCGGGGTTGGAGGAGGCCGTCCCGACATGTCGCTGGTGATCACGACGCGCCGGACGCGGCGACTGGGTGCGATAGCGATGACCGGCGCCCTGGCCCTGCCGCTGGCCGCCTGCGGCGACGCCGCGGCCGACCGGAACGCGGCCGCCAACAGCGAAGTCGCGCCGGTCCAGGAGGTGTTCAATCCCGACAACCTCGACGTCCCCTATGTGCCGACGCCCAACGACACGGTCGCCGCCATGCTCGACCTTGGCGGGCTGAAGGCGGGGGATTTCGTGATCGACCTCGGCTCCGGCGACGGGCGCATCCTGGTGGCGGCCGCCAGGCGCGGGGCGACGGGCTTCGGCGTCGACATCAACCCCCAGCGGATCGCCGAGGCCAACCTCAACGCCCGGAACGCCGGGGTCGCCGACAAGGTGAGCTTCCGCCGCCAGGACCTCTTCGAGACACCGATCGCCCAGGCGAGTCTGCTGACCATGTATCTCCTGCCGGAGGTGAACCTGAAGCTGCGCCCGCGCATCCTGGACGAGATGAAGCCGGGGGCGCGGGTGGTTTCCCACGCCTTCGACATGGACGACTGGCGGCCCGACGCCACCTCCGCCAACGGCCGGGTCTACCTCTGGATCGTGCCGGCCAAGGTGGAGGGCGCCTGGCGCATCACCGGCGGCGGGGTCGCCGGCTCCCTGGCCCTGAAGCAGAAGTTCCAGGAGATCGAGGGGACCTTCGCGGGCAAGCCGATCCGCAAGGCGACCCTTCGGGGCGACCGCATCGGCTTCGTCGCCGACACCTCCGCCGGCCCGCGCCAGTTCACCGGCGTGGTCGCCGCAAACCTCATCACGCCCGCCAAGGCCGAAGGCGTTCCCCTGGCGCAGGCGGCCAGGGGCTGGCGCGCCAGCCGAGTCGGTTGAGCGATCGGTCCGCCAGGCGGCGTTGCGGATTCGGCCCCACCTGACTGGAACGCGCAGCTAGCCGAGCGCGGCGAGCACCACGCCGGCGGCGGTCACCGCGCCGGCCGCGATCTGGAGAAAGGTCAGCCGCTCCTTGAAGAGCCGCCGCCCGGCCGCCGCCGCGATCGGCATCTCGATCACCCCCACCGCGCGCACGGGCGCGGCCGGCGCCAGGGCCAGGGCGGCGAACCAGCAGGCCGAGGCCGCCGAACCGCAGAATCCCGCGCCCAGCGACTGGCGCCAGGCGGCCAGCACGGCGACCAGCGCCGAGGGCCTGAACGCCGCCAGCAGGCCCGCGAGCAGGACCGTCTGGAAGGCTTGCACCAGACAGACGGTGGCGAGCGCCGCGTAGATCGGATGCTCCGGCTCCAACAGCACGCCGGCCCGACGATAGGCGTTCAGCGCAATGGCGAAGGCGAAGCCGGACGCCAGGCCCAGCAGGGCGCCGGCCAGCGCGCCCTCCCCCGCGCCGCGCCGGGGCCAGGTGAGGACCCCGAGCCCCGCCGTCGCCAAGGCCACGCCCGCCCAGGCCGCGCCGGAGAGCGCATCGCCCATCGCCAGGCCCAGCAGGGCGGCGAACGGCAGCGAGCTCTGTTGCAGGGCGGTCGCCACCGCGAACCCCGAGCGCCGCATGGCGACCAACAGCGCCGCCGTGGCCGCCATCTGCGCCAGCCCGCCGACGCCGGCGGCGGCGAAGTAGCCGGCCGAGACCGTCGGGCTCGCGCCGCGAGTGAACACCGCGATCGCCGCGAACATGGCTAGCGAGAACGGCAGGCCGAAGAGGAAGCGCACCAAAGTCGCGCCCCACGGCCCGGCGTCGCCCACCAGCCCGCGCTGCAGGGCGTTGCGCGCCACCTGCAGCGGGGCCGCGGCGGCGGTCAGGAGGATCCAGAGCATGCAGCGCCTTTCCTTCCCCTCTTGCGGGAGAAGGTGTCGCCGTCAGGCGACGGATGAGGGGTCGAAGATCATCTCAGCGGGACAGCGAAGGCGGCTGCGCCGGACGGCAAGGTCTGAGAGACCCCTCATCCGGCGCTTCGCGCCACCTTCTCCCGCAAGGGGAGAAGGACGTTAGAACCCGCTGGCGAGCTTGGCGTCCGGCGCGGTCTTCTCCTTGCGGGCGAAGAGGTTGTTCAGCGCGTTGACGTAGGCCTTGGCGCTCGCCGTCAGGGTGTCGGTGTCCGCCGCCTGGCCGGTGGCGATGTGGCCGCCCTCCTCCAGCCGGACGCTGACCTGGGCCTGGGCGTCGGTGCCTTCGGTGACCGCGTGCACCTGGAAGAGGCGCAGCACGGCGGTGTGCGGCACCACCTCGTGGATGGCGTTGAACACCGCGTCCACCGGCCCGTCGCCCGTCGCCTTGGACGAACGCTCCTCGCCGTCGACGGTGACGGTCAGGTGCGCCTCCTGCGGCCCTTCGGTGCCGGCGATCACCCGCAGGTGCGAGACCTGGATACGGTCGGCGCTCGACGCCAGGGCGTCGTCCACCAGGGCGACGAGATCGTCGTCGAACACGTGCTTCTTCTTGTCGGCCAGTTCCTTGAAGCGGGTGAAGGCGTCGTTCAGCGCGTTCTGGCCCAGCTCATAGCCCAGCGCCTTCAGCTTCTCGCGGAAGGCATGCCGGCCAGAGTGCTTGCCCATGACGAGGTTGGAGGCGCCCTGCCCCACGTCCTCGGGCTGCATGATCTCGTAGGTGCCGCGGTCCTTCAGCATCCCGTCCTGGTGGATGCCGCTCTCGTGGGCGAAGGCGTTCTTGCCGACGATCGCCTTGTTGAACTGCACGGGGAAGCCGGTGATCGCCGAGACGTAGCGGCTGGCGCGGGTGATGTGCTGGGTCTCAATGCCGGTGTGATAGGGCAGCCGGTCGCCGCGCACCTTCAGGGCCATCACGACCTCTTCCAG
The DNA here is from genome assembly GCA_020852035.1 of Caulobacteraceae bacterium. Classification (GTDB taxonomy): domain Bacteria; phylum Pseudomonadota; class Alphaproteobacteria; order Caulobacterales; family Caulobacteraceae; genus Phenylobacterium. The sequence goes on along the minus strand of JADZBR010000162.1, from coordinate 9,905 downwards.
CGCCGCGTTGCCGGCCCGCTCGCCGATGCCGTTGATGGCCACTTCCACCTGCCGCGCCCCGCCCTGCACGCCGGCCAGGCTGTTGGCGACCGCCAGGCCCAGGTCGTTGTGGCAGTGGGTGGAGAGGATCACCTTGTCGATGCCCGGCACGTTCTCGACCAGATCGCGGAACACCGCCTCGTATTCCGATGGATAGGTGTAGCCGACGGTGTCGGGGATGTTCACCGTCCGCGCGCCGGCGCGAATGGCCGCCTCCACGCAGCGGCGCAGGAAGTCCTGCTCGGTGCGGGTGGCGTCCTGCGCCGACCACTCCACGTCGTCGCAGAGATTGCGCGCCAGGGTCACCGACTTGGTGATGGCCTCCAGGATGTCCTCCTGGCTCATCTTCAGGATGTGGTCGCGGTGGCTGGGGCTGGTCGACAGGAAGGTGTGGATGCGCCCGCGCTTGGCCGGGCGGATCGCCTCGGCGCAGCGCTCGATGTCGACGGCGGCGGCGCGGGCCAGGCCGCAGATGGTGCTCTCGGTGACGATCTGGGCGATGGCGTGGACCGCCTCGAAGTCGCCGTTGGAGGCGATCGGGAAGCCGGCCTCGATCACGTCGACGCGCATCTCCTCGAGGATCTTGGCCAGTTCGATCTTCTCGTCGTGGCTCATCGAGGCGCCGGGCGACTGCTCGCCGTCGCGCATGGTGGTGTCGAATACGATGACGCGGTCGGCCGAAGGAGCGGCGGCGTCGGAAGCTTGGGTCATTGGATTTCTAGTCTCGTCGCGGGGGTCGGGATCGGGTTCGGGAGTCTCTCCCCTGAACGCCCGGCCGCGACGGCGCGCGGCCTAACGAGGCGCCCAGGGGCCCCTAAGGCCCCGCAGGAGGAGAATGTCGACCCGGATCGTCATTAGGATGTGATCTACCGAAACCGCCGGTGTGTCGCAACAGTCTTGCGCGGGGTGCGGCGAGTCGACGGCCGTTCAGGCGGATTTTGCCGGGCCGCGTGTCGTCACGGCCAGTCGCGGGCACCGTGGATGACCCGTAGGATCTCCACCCTTTCGGCGCCCACGCGATAGACCAGATGGCAGGACGTGCGAGGGACCACCAACTCGCGCGTACCGGCGATTGAACCAAGCCGACCACGCTTCGGCAGTTGCTCCAGCCGATCCGCTGCAGCGTGGATGCGTTCGTCCACAGAGACGGCGTTCGCATAGCTGTCTTCGGCGATATGGCGGAGGAGCGCCAGTAGGTCTGCTTGGGCCGGCCTGGTCCAGACGACCCTCACCCGCCGTATTTTTCCTTGAGCTCCGCAAGGAGAAGGCGACTGCTTGCGACGACTTCCTCATGGGGGATCAGTTCCCCCCGATTGGCGGCGTCGATGCCCTCCTGAACCTTCGCCCGATACCACGCTTCGTAGTCGAGCCGGTCGCGCACGAGCTTTTCCAGCATCACGCCGGGCGACACCTCATCCTGCCTGGCCAAGTCTTCCAGCACCGCCTGCTGGGCGTCTTCCAGAGCGACGGAAAAATGAGCGGTCATGGCCGCAACCTTACCGCGCTTCGCTTCTCATGTCTGCCTCGCGCTCGCGGCGCTTCAGCCAGGCCCGCGCTGCCACGCCCACCGCAACCCAGCCGACCGCGATGGCGGCGAGCAGCAGCGCCTGGCCGCCCAAGCCTTCCTTCATTGTCTGCACGATAGCCGCGCCGGCGAAGGCGGTGAGTGCGATCTTGGGGATGATGCCGATGCCGGTGCCCGCCAGGAAGTCGCGCACCCGCATGGGCGTCACGCCCGCGGCCATGTTGACCACGATGAAGGGGGCCGAGGGCACCAGCCGGACGATCAGGCTGGCCAGGAAGCCGTTGCGGCCGACAAGGCTCATGAACTGGCGCACCCCCTCGCCGGAGAAGCGCTCCAGCGTCTTGGCTCCCGCCGCCCGGCCGAGCCAGAAGCCGATGCCCGCCGAGACCATCGTGCCGATCCAACTGTAGGCCAGTCCCGCCCACGGCCCGAAGGCCACCACCGCCGCGGCGATCAGCACGAACTGCGGCACGCCGATGAAGGCCAGGATCGCGAAGGCCGCCACCGCCACCGGCAGCGCCCAGGGGCCGTGGGCGGCCAGGCCCAGCCACTCCTCGACCGTCGCCTCGCCGTCGAAGCCCAGCACCGAGGCGCCGAACAGGAAGACGATGCCCACCCCGCCGAACAGCACGAACGATACCAGCAACGTGCGCCACGCCTTGGCGTCCATATTGGTCAGGAAGGCGATGAGCTGGCGCATCTGTAAGCGGGGAGTCGCCGATGCGAGCGCGAGGGTCAAGCTAGCCGACCGGCGACGGCGGGCCGCAGTAGGTCAATCCGATCTCGCCGGAGAACGGCCCGCCGGAGACCAGCATCGCCTTGGCCGACTCGGCGAACCGCAGGCGCAGGGTCGAGGCCCGCTCCTCGCCCTCGGCCAGGCAGCGCGCGGCGATGTCGTAGCCGCCGGCCGCCGGCGTCACCTGCATGAAGGCGCAGGAGACCTCGCCCTTGGTGGTCAGCCGGTCGGCCTCGAACCGCCAGGCGGGGTCGGCGCAGCTTAGCGAGGCGGCCGTCCATTCGCCGACATAGCGTGTGGGGCTGGCGGCGGACGGCAGTTCGCCCGGCGGGGTCGTGGTGTCGGCCGCCACCGGCTGGCCCGGCGGCTCGGCGGGCGGCGCGGTGGTCGGCGGATTCGGCGCCGCCAGGTTGGCGGCCGAGGGCGGCGGCGCGCCCTGACGATCGCCGCAGGCCGAAACCGCCGCCGCCGCGGCGAGAAGGGTCAGGATGCGTCGCATGATCGGCCCTTTCGGTGTGTCCGCAAAAGCAACACCCGTCTTTGATGGCCGTTCCGCGGCAAAGCGGCGTTTCGCCCCGGCGCGGCTTGGTCTAAGGACCGCCCGTCCTCCCACTCCAGATCAGGAGCTTGTCAGAGCCATGTCGCTCGAGTCCGACGCCCTGCGCCGTATTGCGCCGTCCGCCACCATCGCCATCAGCGCCAAGGCCCGCGCGCTGAAAGCCAATGGCCGTGACGTGATCGCGCTCTCGGCCGGCGAGCCGGACTTCGACACGCCGGACAATATCAAGGAAGCCGCCATCAAGGCGATCCGCGACGGCAAGACCAAGTACACCGACCCCGACGGCATGCCTGAGATGAAGGAAGCCATCGTGGCGAAGTTCGCCCGCGAGAACGGCCTGACCTACAAGACCAGCCAGATCCACGTGGCCCCCGGCGGCAAGCCGGTGATCTACAACGCCCTGGTCGCCACCCTGAACCCCGGCGACGAGGTGGTGATTCCCGCGCCTTACTGGGTCTCCTACCCGGACATGGTGCTGCTGGCCGGCGGCGTGCCGGTGCGCGTCGAGACCACGGCGGCGTCCGGCTTCAAGCTGACGGCCGCGGCGCTGGAAGCGGCGATCACGCCGAAGACCCGGTGGCTGATCCTCAACTCCCCGTCCAACCCCTCCGGCGGCGCCTACACCCGCCAGGAGCTGCAGTGGCTGGCCGACGTGCTGCTGCGTCACCCGCAGGTCTGGGTGCTGACCGACGACATGTACGAGCACCTGGTGTTCGACGATTTCGAGTTCACCACCATCGCCCAGGTGGAGCCGGCGCTCTACGACCGCACCCTGACCATGAACGGGGTCTCCAAGGCCTACGCCATGACCGGCTGGCGCATCGGCTACGCCGGCGGGCCGGAGGCGCTGATCAAGGCGATGGGCAAGATGATCAGCCAGACCACCTCCAACCCCTCGTCCATCTCGCAGTGGGCGGCGGTGGAGGCGCTGAACGGTCCGCAGGACTTCATCAAGCCGAACGCCAAGCTTTTCCAGGAGCGGCGCGACCTGGTGGTCTCGATGCTGAACCAGGCGAGCGGCCTGCATTGCCCGACGCCGGAGGGCGCCTTCTACGTCTATCCGTCGTGCGAGGGTCTGCTCGGCAAGACCGCGCCCAGCGGCAATGTCATCCAGTCCGACGAGGATTTCGCCACCGAACTCCTCGAGGCGGAAGGCGTGGCGGTGGTGCACGGCGCGGCCTTCGGCCTCTCGCCGTTCTTCCGCATCAGCTACGCGACCTCCAACGACGTGCTGGAGGACGCCTGCTCGCGCATCCAGCGTTTCTGCGGGTCGGTGCGTTAGTCAGTTTCCTTCTCCCCTGGCGGGAGAAGGTGGCGGCGAAGCGGACGGATGAGGGGTCGAAGATCATCGACGCCTCGAAAGCGGACTGGTCGGGCGCGGATCGAGAGCTCTGAGAGACCCCTCATCCGTCGCCTGCGGCGACACCTTCTCCCGCAAGGGGAGAAGGATCACTTCGCCGCCGCCTCGTCCTTCAGCCTGTCCAGCTCCGCCTGCGCCGCGGCGACCGCCGCCGCGTCGCCCCGCGCCTTGGCCTGCAGGAGCTGTCCCGTCGCCTCCATCTGGCGCACCGGGATCAGGTGGCTGTCGTCGGCATGGCCGAACGGCGCGGTCTCGATGCCGACCAGCACCTTGCGCTGGCGCTCGGCCTCGGGTCCGGTCCCCACGCCGTAGCTGAAGATGAAGTCGCCGATCTTCTTCTTCAGCGCCGGATCGAGGTCCCTGCGCCAGACCAGCGGGTCCTCGGGAATCGTCGGCGAGGTCCAGATCACCTCGATGTTCGCCAGCGTCCGCTTGCCCAGCGGCGTGCCCACCTGCGCCAGCCGCTTCATCGAGGCGGTGTTGTTGGTCGCCGCGTCCAGCGTGCCGGCGCCGACGCCGAAGAGGTTGGCCTCGTGATTGGTCGAGCGCACCGACTTGAAGCAGGCGCTGGGATCGATGCCGCGCGGCGCGAAGAGGTAGGTGACGGGCGCCAGCGTCCCCGAGGTCGATTTGGCGTCGCCCATGCCGAAGTTCAGCGTCCGGTCGCAGGCCAGCACCTTGTCGAGGGTGATGCCGCTGCCCTTGCGCACCACGATCACCGCGTTGTAGCCCAGCGCGCCGCCGCCCTGCGGGTTCATCGACTGGGCGAACACCTCGCCGCCCGAGCGCCGCACCGCCTCCAGCCCCGACTGGTTGGAGAACCAGCCGAGGTCGGTCTGTTTGAAGCGCATGGCCTCGATCAGGGTGGTGTAGTTGCTCCCGACATAGGGTTTCACCGTCAGGCCCGTGGCCTTCTCCATGTCGGCCAGGAACGGCCGCCAGGACTCCAGCGAGTTCTGCGAGCTTTCCGTCGAGAGGATCGAAAAGGTCACAGTCTTCTGCGCCGGCGCCTCGGCCGGCTTCGGCTGGCAGGCGGCGAGCAGAAGGGCGAGGCCGAGGATGATCCTTCTCCCCTTGCGGGAGAAGGTGTCGCCGCAGGCGACGGATGAGGGGTCGCGCCGAACCCGACGAAGACCGAGCAGCCTCGAAGCTTTCGCTACGGATCGCATCTTCAACCCCTCATCCGACCGCCTCGCGGCCACCTTCTCCCACAAGGGGAGAAGGAAATCAGCACTCCACCCGGTTCACCGAGAGCCCCGCCGCCAGGCCGCCGAGCGAGGTCTCCTTGTAGATCTCGTTCATGTCCTCGCCGGTGCGCTTCATGGTGGCGATCACCTTGTCGAGGCTGACCGAGTGCTGGCCATCGCCCAGCAGCGCCAGGCGCGAGGCGTCGATGGCCTTGATGGCTCCCATCGCATTGCGCTCGATGCAGGGAATCTGCACCAGCCCGCCGATCGGGTCGCAGGTGAGGCCGAGGTTGTGCTCCATCGCGATCTCGGCGGCGTTCTCGATCTGCGCGTTGGTCCCGCCGAGCGCGGCCGTCAGCCCCGCCGCCGCCATCGAACAGGCGACGCCCACCTCGCCCTGGCAGCCGACCTCCGCCCCCGAGATCGAAGCGTTGCGCTTGTAGAGCGCGCCGACCGCCCCCGCCGTCAAAAGGAAGGTGCGCCGCCCCGCCGCGTCCCCGCCGTGAAAGCGGTCGTAGAAGCGCAGCACCGCCGGCACGATCCCCGCCGCGCCGTTGGTCGGCGCGGTCACCACCCGCCCGCCGGCGGCGTTCTCCTCATTCACCGCCAAAGCCCAGAGGTTGACGAAATCCATCGCCGCCAGCGGGTCGCTGATCGCCCGCTCGACCCGGGCCATGATCGCCGAATGCACCTGCGAGGCGCGGCGCTTGACCTTCAGGCCGCCCGGCAGCTCGCCGTGCTCGCGCACGCCGCGGTCGATACATGCCTCCATAGCCTGGAAGAGGGCGTCGAGCCCCGCCTCCACCTCGGCGGCCGGGCGGCGGGCCAGTTCGTTCTCGAACATCAGCTCGGCGATCGAGAGTCCGGCGGCCTCGGCCCTGGCCAGCATGTCGGCGCCGGACTCGAACGGGTGCGGCACGAGGTCAGCGTCGTCCGGCGGGGCGTTGCCGCGCATCTCGGCCTCCTCGCGCACGAAGCCGCCGCCGACCGAGAAATAGACCCGTCGCGCCAGCACTTCGCCGGTTGCGTCGAAGGCCGTGAAGCTGAGCGCGTTCGGATGCTGCGGCAGGCGCTCTCGGCCCGCCCAGACGATGTCGCCCGGCTCGTCGAAGCCGATCGGCGCCGCGCCGCCCAGCGGCAGCCGGCCCTCGGCGCGGATGCGCGCCGCCGCCGCCTCCGCCGCGTCGGGATCCAGCGTCGCCGGCTCGAACCCCGCCAGCCCCAGGATCACCGCCCGGTCGGTCGCGTGCCCTTTCCCGGTCAGCGCCAGGGAGGCGTAGAGCTTGGTCTCCACCCGCGCCGTCCGCGCCAGCAGCCCCTCCTCGCCCAACGCCCGCACGAACCGCGCCGCGGCCGTCATCGGCCCCATCGTATGCGAGCTGGAAGGCCCGACGCCGGGCTTGAACAGGTCGAAGACGCTGCTGGTCAAATCTGCCTCGCGCGGCGGGTGAGCCTGGGACTAAGCCCCTTCAAGCCCGCCGCGCAAGGGCGCCCTAGAAGCTGTAGGCGACACCCAGGCGCAAATTCCGCCCCGGCTGGACAGCGATGTCCTTCAGGAATGAGGCGTGTTCGCGCGCCTCTTCGTCGGTCAGGTTGCGGCCCTCGGCGAAGAGCTTGAGGTCGCGGTCGGGCCAGGGTTTCCAGGCCAGGTAGGCGTTCCACAGGGTGTAGCTCTCGGTCGGCGTCTCCAGCGCCGCGACACGGTCCTGCTCGGCCACATGCCGCGCTTCGAGCCGCCCCTCGAACCGGCCGTCCCCGTAGGACAGCCGGCCGGTGAACGAGGCGGGCGGGATGCGCGCCAGCGGCCCGTCGCCGGCCTGGCCGCGCACCCGGTCGTAGGCCGCCTCCACCGCCAGCGTGCGCTCGCCGTCGCGCCAGAGGTCGTATCCGCCCTCCAGCTCCAGCCCGCGGAACTTCGCGCTGGTCTGCACGAACTGGAAGACCGGCAGGCCGTCCTCCACCTCGCCCGTGCGGCGCTCCTCGATATAGCCGTCATAGCGGGCGACATAGCCGTGAGCCTCCAGCCGCAGCCGCCCACCGGTGTAGCGCACGGTCAGCTCGCCCGAATCCACCCTCTCGGCGTCGAGGTCGCGGTCGCCGATCTCGAAGGCGCCGGTTCCCGCGTGCGGGCCGTCGGCGAAAAGCTCCACCTCGGTGGGCGAGCGGGAATTGTGAGCGTAGTTCAGCGAGGCGAACCAGCCTTCCGCCGGCCGCCAGAACGCCGCCACCGAGCCGGAGAGGTTGGTGAAGGTGCGCGCATCGTCCGGCGTCTCCAGCCTACGCCGGTCGAGCCGCACGCCGCCTTCCAGACCCCAGCCGCCCTTGTCGAGGCGCTGCAGGGTGAAGATCGCGACTTCGCCGATGTCCACCGACGGAATGAAGGCTTCGTCGCCGATCGCCTCCAGCGAGCGCTTGAGCGCCTGCACGCCCACCGCGCCCTGCCAGCCGTCCAGGTCCCTCTGCACCAGCTCGACCCGGCCCTCGTAGCCGTCGGACTTGAAGGTGGTGCCCACCTCGCCGGAAAAAACGCCGATCTCGGAGTGCTCGTAGTCGGCCCAGCCGCCCGCCGCGCGCAGCCGCTCGAAGGGGCCGAGATCGATGTCGTGCTCGCCACGCACGTCCACCCGCACCTGCTCCAGGTCGAGGTAGACCGGGCCTTCCTCACCGCCCGGCGGTTCGTCCTCCAGCTGGGCGTAGGGCACGCCGTAGCGGCTCTTCAACTGCTTGATCGAGGCTCCCAGGAAGCCGCCGTCGCCGACATAGGAGACCCCCGCGCCGACGGCGTCGGTGGCGGTGTCGGTGTTGCGCTGCACGCGGTCGTCGGAGGCGACCACGCCTTCGGCTTCGGCGAACCGGCGCGAGACCGGGGCGACGGGCGTCTCGTAGTCGTCGGTGCGGCGGCTGGAACCGTCGAAGGCGAAGACCCAGGGCCCCTGGCCCAGCTTCACCGAACCGGCCACGCTGCGGCCGTCGTCGACGGTCGAGCCGGAGGCGGAAAGGTGGCCCTCCACACCGTTCGCGGCCGGCCGGGTCGGCACCCGCTCGTCCAGCACGTTCACCACGCCGCCGATGCCCGAGCCGCCGAACGCGATGGTGGAGGGGCCGCGCAGCACCTCGATCCGCTCGGCCTGGCTGGGGTCGGACGCCACCGCGTGGTCGGGCGAGACGTCGCTGGCGTCGATCTGGCCCAGCCCGTTCTGCAACACCAGCACCCGCGGCCCGGAGAGCCCGCGGATGATCGGCCGGCTGGCGCCGGGGCCGAATGCGCTGGACCGCACGCCGGGCAGGCCGTTCAGCACATCGCCCAGCCCCGCGGGCGGGGCGGCGTCCAGCGCCTCGCGGTTCATCACATCGACGTGCGAGGTGATGGATTCCTCAGAGACCGCATAGGGCGCGGCAGTCACCACAACCTCGCCAACCTCGGTCGGGCTCGCACGGGCAGCGTCCTCCGCCGCCGCCGCGCCGGCGAGGCCGACCGTCCCGGCCGTCAGGAAAAGGAAAAGCTTGAACCGCATGCGACGCCTCCGAACACCTGGAAGTGTCGTTATGTGATAACATATCAGTTCGTCAACTTAAGTTGCGGTCATGAACCCCCCGCCCCTACATTCCAGCCCGATGAGCGCCTGCACCCACGACCACGCGCATCCGACGGTCGATGTCGCCGCCGCCCTGGCGCATGCCGAGGCGCTTTGCGGCGCCCTGGGCCACCGCTGGACCGAGCCTCGCCGCCGGGTGCTGGAACTGCTGGTCGAGTCCGGCGAGCCGGTGAAGGCCTACGACCTCATGGCCGCCTATGGCGAAGAGGGCGCCAAGCCCGCCACCGTCTATCGGGCGCTGGAGTTTCTGGAGAAGGTGGGCCTGGTCCACCGCATCGTCAGCCTGTCGGCCTTCCAGGCCTGCATCGGCCACGACGGGGCGCACGGCGCGGCCTTCCTGATCTGCGACTGCTGCGGCTCGGCCGAGGAATTCGAGGCCGCCGCCGGCGATCAGGTGAGCCAGGCCGCCCAGGCCCACGGGTTCGGCGTCGAACGGGTGATGGTCGAGGTCCACGGTCGCTGCAAGGCGTGCGCCGCCTGACGCGGCTCGGCCCTGCGCCCCCCACGGGTCAGGCCTCGCCAGCCCGAGGAGGGCAGGCTCCGAGACACCCGCTTCGCGGGCCCTCAGGATGACGAAGTCGGCACAAACCTAGTCATGGTGAGGAGCGCCCACGGGTCCAGCCAGAGGCTGGCCCGAGGACAGGCTCCGCGCGTCTCGAACCACGCAAGGCGCCTCAGCCGCCTTCCGCGAAGCTCAGCGCCGCCACCCGGCACGCCGACGCCAGCGGTCGCGCGCCGCGCGCGTCGTCCAGCCGGATGAGCAATCGCGCCAGGCTCGTCCCCTCCGCGCGCGCCATCGCCTCCAGCACCGCCCAGAATTCCGGCTCCAGCGCCACCGAAGTGGCGTGGCCGGCGAGCGAGACGGAGCGCTTTTCGAGCCTGGGCATGGCCGCCTTCATGCCG